>NZ_JBIQOB010000039.1:0-10065 GCF_044130285.1 Acinetobacter sp. BSP-28 | reverse complement strand
GTAAAGCTCAGAAAGCAATCATTGAACAAAGAAATTTAAATCCTGTTCTTGACTCTTGCAGTTAAAAGCAGGACATTTTAAATGGTTTATCGCATAGACATTTTAATTGGTGAATAACACTAAAATTTATTTTTATAAATTATTAATTTAAATCTTATTAAAAGCCTAATCTTCACCGATTGGACTTTTTTGATGATTTATCACGTTCCACGCTAAGATTTAATTATTATTTACAATTTTAGTAAGTCAAACTTTATCAACACTCACCTCTTGTCCAATGTTTATTGCTTGATTAAACAAAAGAAATGATTAGGTTAATTTTGCTTAGGCTATTTAATAAAACACCAATATCGGATCAACTGAATGAAATTTATTTCATCCAATTGACCACTGGAAATTGATGATTTTCGTGCTGAAACTCAGAACTTTGCCAAATATCCAGCATCGGTATTTTGACATCTAAAGCCAATGGCAACTTTTTAGGATTAAACTGCATGTGCTGTAAATCCTGTCCCCAGGCAATTAAGTCGACATCCAAGGAAATTTGATGCGAAGGACGCATCCGACCCGAATCTGTTTCCATTTTTTTTAGTAAGGTAATGACATCATCAACCGACATCGCTGCTTTTAACAAACAGGCAGCATTCCAATAATCCGCCCCCACAGCATCACGACATGGAATCACATAAATTTGAGAAAATTGAACCTCTCCCAAACCGGAGATTTGTTTCATAGCGTTTTGAAAATGCTGTTGGGGATGACAATTACTCGCCAGAGCTAAGGCGAATATCGTTTCGGTGGCGTTCAAGACGAATTCCTACAGAATTTGCTTGCGCGATAATGGCAGGCTTACGGATAGTAATCATAATCGATTCTACCGCAGGAAAGGTAGTAAAAAGCGCATTTAGCACAAGTTTTGCTGCATGTTCAATCAATTCGGGCTTGGCATCCTGAATGACTTTGGCAGAAATCTCACAAATTTCAGCGTAATTTAGAGTATGTTCCAGTTTGTCGGAATTAGAGGCTTGTTCCAGACTGGTCTGGATGATCATATCCAGCATTAAAGGCTGCATGATTTGACGCTCCCAATTGAAACATCCTACTACCGTTTCAACCTTTAAACCTTCAATGATGATTGCGTCCATGTTTGCCCCTAACAGACTTAGATTCTTTAATCCCTCCCAACCTCCCTTTAAAAAAGGGAGGAGCTTTGAAGCCCCTCTTTGAAAAAGGGGGATTCAGGGGGATTTATTAATATTCAAATTTAATGTTTTAACAATACATTTGGATCAAGAGTTTGCACCATTTGCAGTCTTTGGTCTGCATAAATATCGGTATATGGTGCGAGGATGCGCATAAAGCGATCGAAATAAAGCATTTGCTTAAACAGCAAGGCAAAATCGCGTGGGAAGCGAATACCATGACGTTCACCTACTCCCACCATATCCATCATGATGTCGTTTAAATCTGCCGGATTGGAAGTCAGTAATTCTTGAGGATCAGCCAAAAGGACACCACTGAACAGACGCTCTAAGTCTGCCGCCAGAACTTGAGTATCAATCTTCTTGTCCGTCATGCCCATTTTCAGCATGTTTTCTGCCATCAAGCTGTAATCGGTTTTTTGCAGTGCATCCATAAAGGCGATACAGGCTGTCCAGACTTCAGGTTTTAGCTGACCCACAATACCAAAATCGATGAAACCGACTCGACCATCTTCAAGCAACATCAGGTTTCCGGCATGCAAATCGGCATGGAAACTGTTACACATCATCAAGCTACCGAACCAGGTATTCATGGCAGTAATCAGCACTTGTGATGGATCTTTAGATACTTTTTTGACTATATCAAAATCAGTCAAAGGCACACCATACAAGCGCTGCATGGTCAGTACACGGCGGGTTGAATATTGATGATAAACTTTTGGTGCTGTGGCTCTTGAGTTTTGAGTCACATTTAGATAATTGACAAAATCATCCAGATTTTGTGCTTCTTCAATAAAATCGACTTCACGTACCATACGGGTTTTAATTTCATCGACTATGTCAGCAAGTGATGCAAATTTCACTTTTGGTACGGCTTTTTCCAAAAGCTTGGTGGCCCAGTGCAAGACATTCAAGTCGGTATACAGAATGGTTTCCACACCCGGTTTTTGCACTTTAATCACGACATCTTCACCGCTCACCAGTTTGGCTGCATGAACCTGTGCAATAGAGGCTGAGGCTAAAGGCTTTTCATCAATTGAAGCAAAGATTTCTGAAAGATCACGCCCAGCAAATTCTGATGCCAAAACCCCTTGTACATAACTAAAGGGCAAAGATGGGGTTTGATCTAGACAGCCCTGAAATTCTTCCACATATTCACGTGGAAATAATGAGGGTGTGCTGGCAATAAACTGTCCAAGCTTGATATAGGTTGAACCTAAGGATTCAAAAGTTTCACGCATCAGTTTTGCGTTACTTGGTTTTTCAGTGGCGTATTTAAAGCCGGCTTTTGCTGCAATGACAGCCGTTTCCCCGACACGGGCAACTGAACGCAGGCCATCTAACCAGATATTGTTTTTCATAATGTCAGCTTAGAATTAAATTATAGCGAGTGTAGCAAAAAAATATGGGCTTGCAGGTCTATCTTGCCTGACAGATTGGACAATCTGTATCTTTTTCGAAAGCAAGTAGACGTTGTTTCATGCTTAATCCATCCCAGAGCATCAGTTTTTGTTTCAATGGTGTTTTGCCCAGCCCCAAGTAGAGTAAAGCATGATGTGCCTGCAAACTCGCCATAACATTCGGGGTCGTAGCCAATACGCCTGAATCTGCACAGCGCAGGTTTTCATTGGCATGCTGTTCTTTGGGAAACAGACATTCATAACAGGCCGATTCGCCTTCTACCATAAACAGCTGTCCCTGAAAACCAATCGCTGAAGCACTGATTAAAGGTACATTGAATTGCTTGCAACTTTGGTTGACGAGATAACGTGTAGTGAAATTATCACAGCCATCTAAGACTAGATCCTGCACTGAAATTAATGCTTCTGCATTGCTTTCATCTAATTTTACAGTTTGAGATTCAATACGGATATGCGGATTAATCTGCTGTAATCGCTTGGCCAGTATTTCAGATTTATAAAATCCAATATTTTCTTCTACATAGGCTATTTGCCGTTGCAGATTACTCATTTCAATGGTATCAGCATCAATTAAGGTGATTTTTCCTACACCTGCCCGAGCGAGCAGTTCAGCTGTGGTACAGCCAATTCCACCACAACCGACAATTAAGACATTGGCCAGTTTCAGTTTTTCCTGGGCTTCAATGTCCCAGCCATCCAGCAGAATTTGCCGGCTGTAAAGATGCATTTCTTCATCGCTTAACTCTAGATCCATGTCGAGTGGGTTGGTCACGTGTTTATCTATCCTATCAAAACTTGAAATAAGTCATAAAAACAGGAAAGATTATAGTGTAGAAGACTTCATTACTTCATCATTAAAATAAGTAAAATCATCCATCCAAAGCTTAAGACTCTAGAGAGTGTTGTATATCCTTGTCTCAAGGTAAACCAAGAAAATATATAAGGAAGAAAAAAGATTCCCAATCCAAGTAAAATTGAAACCTCACGATCACCCTCCCGATATTTGCTGCTTAATGGAGGTGGCATATCACTATTGAATAATGTTGGAGGCTGTTCTCTTAGTTTTTGCTGCTTATTGCTTTTAAATGATTGATGAGAACTATAAGAAAGTCCTGTACCCGGTATACCAACTGTAGTTCTTGTGCCTTTCTTTCCAACACTTACTCGTGCACCTTTTCCACCAACAGAAACACTACTTATCCCTTTCTTTCCTACATTTAAACGAACACCTGGAGCAATTTTAAAACTCTTACGAAAATTAAATCCCATAAAATACTCTTATCTACAAGTTTTCTTAGAACCACTCATTGATCCATCATGACAAATAAATTTTGTGCCCTGACAGTGACTAATACCACCTTTTTTACCTGAACAAGGTTGACGTCCTTTTCCTGCTTCTACAGATGTACTGATACATAAAGCTAAAAGACTTAAATACAATATTTTATTCATCTTTTATCCCCTAAAATACTTAACATACTAATTTAAAAAATAAAAAGTTATCTCTCCATTACTTTTATATTATTTCAAGCAGTGCTGTAAATAATTCAAGTAAAAAAAGCACCCTTTCGGGTGCAAGAGCATGAAACTTAAAAAAACTAAAAAGGGTTTAACTGACTTTTTGAATTCCCTGCATGTTGGCAATTTCCTGTTGCTTGAGTAAATTGCGTTGAATTTTACCACTTGTGGTTTTAGGTAAGCCTTCCACAAATTCGATTTCTTTAGGATAGGCATGTTTAGACAAACGTGAACGGACATATTCTTGAAGTTTATGGCTTAACGCATCCGAAGCCGCAAATTGTGGTTTAAGCACTACGAAAGCTTTTACCACCTCGGTTCTTTCCGGATCTGGCTTGCCAATGACTGCAGATTCCAAAACCTCAGCACATTCCAGTAAAGTACTTTCTACATCGAAAGGACCCACACGATAGCCTGACGTTGTAATGACATCGTCAGCACGCCCGATGAAATCCACCCCACCCAGTTCATTTAATTTCACCGTATCGCCGGTTAAATAATAATGCCCAACGAATGATTTAAGGTTATTGCCGCCATAACCTTTAAACCAGGTTAAAGGTGATTGCGAAAAATCAATAGCCAAAGTGCCGATTCCGCCTCTTTCCACTTCTTCATGGTTTTGATTCAGGACCACAAAACGATGACCCGGGTTGGCAAAACCTGCTGAACCGACTTTCTTTTCATGTTCCAAAGCATGATGATTGGCAATCACCATCCCCAGTTCAGTCTGGCCATACTGATCATAAATATTGACATTCAAATCATGATTAAACCAGTGAATCACTTCTGGGGTTAATGGCTCGCCGGCACTACTGACGGCACGTAAATGTTCTTTAATGGATGGATCAAATTTTTCCTTGAATCCAAAAAACATCCGAAATGCCGTTGGTGAACCGGTCAAATTACTGACTTTATATTTCTTTATGATCTGCACGGCGTTATCTACACTAAAGGCACGTTCATCCATAATAATGCTATGCCCCAAGCTTAAAGGTCCGGTAATACCATAATACAAACCATAAGCCCAACCCGGATCGGCCAGATTCCAGAAAGAGTCTTCTTCACGCAAATCCACCGCGTGGATCATATAGCCTTTAAATGCCAGCAGTGCTTTTAAAGGAACCTGCACCGATTTTGCCAAACCTGTGGTTCCAGAAGTAAACATCATCAGGAAATCATCTGCAAAAGTCAGCATTACTGGTTCAAAAGATTCTAATTGCCCAGCCAGTTCTGTCCAGAAATCGGCATCTGCATGACTTGAAACATCTTGTGGATGTACTGTAAGAATATGCGGGACAGTGACACCGTTCAGTTTTGAGCGTTGTTCTGCATTGGTGACAATCAATTGGGTTTTGGCAGTATTAATCCGATGCTCAATGGCTTTGGATTCAAATGCAGTAAACAATGGTTGGTAAATTGCGCCCATACGCCAGGTGGCCAAAATGGTAATCAGCAATTCAGGCGTACGTGGCAATAAACCGGCAATGCAATCACCTGCTTTTAAGCCAATTGAGCTAAAATAATTTGCCAGTTTTCCTGAAGCTTCTGCCAACTGTTCAAATGTCCATTCGGCAGATTCGCCATTTTTGCCTTCCCAGATTAAGGCTGTTTTATTTAAACCGAGATAACGATCACAGCATTCAACATAGGCATTGACTGACTCAGCCGTACCGACCAGTTGCTCTGCAAGAAAATCATCAAAATTAAACTCTTGATATGCCTGTTGTAGTGTCTTCATGACGACAACCTCTCATCCGTTATTTTATAAACAAAGCTCCTGCTTTGCTGATCCATTTTGCTTATTGTTCTGACTCTAAAAATGCCAAACCTGATTCAGCATTTTTAAGTTTTTTACTTCACTATTTATCTAGATAACCATGATTTCCCAGCTCCTGCAATTTCCTTATCCATCAGAAAATGTGCAGGATTTGAACACCGACTAAAGTCTAAAATTTAGCCGCTTTAGCTTTTAGTGACCTCACGTGCAATAACCAGACGCTGGATATCCGAAGCTCCTTCATAAATCTGGCTGACCCGTACATCACGGTAAATACGCTCTACTGGAAAATCTGATACATAGCCATAACCGCCGTGAATCTGAATGGCATCGGAGCACACTCGCTCCGCAATGGTGGATGCAAACAGCTTGGCCATAGAGGCTTCCTTCAAACATGGTAGCCCTGCATCTTTTAAGGTTGCCGCATGGAAAATCAGTTGTCGTGCCGCTTCAATCTGCGTGGCCATATCTGCCAGACGAAATGCAACCGCCTGATGCTGTACAATCTCTACTCCAAATGCTTTACGCTCATTGGCATATTCCACAGCGGCATCGAGTGCAGCCCGTGCCATCCCGACTGATTGCGCTGCAATCCCGATTCGTCCGGATTCCAGGTTAGATAGAGCAATTTTGTAACCTTCACCTTCTTTACCCAATAAATTTTCGGCAGGAATACGGCAATTTTCAAAAATGATAGTTGCTGTGTCGGAACAATGCTGTCCCATTTTTTCTTCCAGACGCGAAACAATATAGCCTTCCGTGTCTGTTGGAACGAGGAAACAGGAAATACCTTTTTTCCCGGCGGCTTTATCGGTCACAGCAAAGACAATCGCCACTTGGGCATGTTTGCCTGTGGTAATGAACTGTTTGGTACCATTCAATACCCATTCATCTCCATCACGTTCTGCTTTGCATTCCAGTGCACCGGCATCTGAACCGGCTTGCGGTTCGGTAAGACAGAAACATCCAAGCCATTCACCAGTCGCAAGTTTAGTGAGATATTTCTGTTTCTGTACTTCCGTACCGTAACGCTGGGTAATGCCACAAGGCAAAGAATTTTGCACACTGACAATGGTTGAAATCGCGCCATCACCTGCGGCAATTTCCTCCAAGGCAAGTACCAGCGAAACATAGTCCAAACCCGCACCGCCCCATTGCTCGGATACGGTCATGCCCAAAGCACCCAGCTCACCGAGTTCTTTCAGTTCTTGTGCGGGAAATTGAGCAGTTTTATCACGTTCTGCGGCAGTAGGTTTTAACTTGTTTTGCGAATAATTCCGCAACATGTCCTGAACCATCTTTTGTTCGTCATTTAAAATCATTGAGCTTCCCTCTCATGTTTCACATTCAGTTTTTAAAATTCTTTATTTATAAAAATTTAAGAAATATTTGATACACGACAATCCCATTCGCAACCTGAAATACATCTAAAAGATAATGTTTCCGAGAGACAGAGGACTGTAATTTTGATTAAACAGGTTTTGCGAATGGGGATGGTTTTGCCTACTTTTCCCGAAAGAAAAGTAGGTCGAACCGAAGGTTAAACAGAGTTTTATTACATATTGAAAAGACTCCGTCATGCCGCTGCAATTATCAATAATTACTTAGGCTGCATACGAATCGCACCATCTAAACGAATCACTTCACCATTCAAATAGGTATTTTCAAAAATATGTCCGACTAGATGTGCAAACTCTTCCGGCTTGGCCAAACGCGATGGAAACGGCACCATTTGACCCAAAGCCTCCTGCACATTTTGCGGCATGGCTTTCAGCATTGGTGTTTCCATAATGCCTGGCGCAATGGACATCACACGAATCGCCTCACGCGCCAGCTCACGTGCCAGAGGTAAAGTCATGGACACCACCGCACCTTTAGAAGCAGCATAAGCCGCTTGCCCGAGTTGTCCCTCGAATGCAGCCACCGAAGCGGTATTAACAATCACCCCACGTTCTTCTTCACCTGGCTGCAATTGATATTTCGCCATCAAACTTGCTGCAAAACGAATCATGTTAAAAGTGCCACTGACATTAATATTCAATACTTTCTGGAACATGCCCAGATCATGAATGCCATCACGGCCCAGTACTTTGGCAGATGGTGCAATCCCGGCACAGTTCACCAGACCATTTAACTGGCCATACTGCTGTTCAATATTTTCAAAGAAAACTTTGACTGCATGCTCATCGGTCACATCCAGTTTGACAAAGACTGAATGCTCACCCAAACGCTGCTGCATTTCCAGACCAAGCTCCTGGTTCATATCCACCATAATCACCTGAGCACCTTGACCCACTAAATAAGTGGCTGTAGCTGCACCCAAACCAGATGCACCGCCTGTCACGACAAATACTTTTCCTTGAATTTTCATCTTCTATTCCTGTTAATTCTTTGAATAAACACTCGACTTAAGATGCAGAGTAAATGCAGTTCAGCTAGAGTACAATTTCCAAACATTGCATCCTCTATGATGGATTTGGACAATCCAGATCATGGCAGCAAAAATACGGAATACGGATATCTGTACATGAATAAACAAGACCTAAATTACAGTAAAGGCACGATCTCGATCAGTCTGGTGCATGAAGCACTTTTATCTGCCCAACATCAGGGCTTGAACACTCAAAATATCTTGCTCAAATCCGGCATTCCTGTTGAGCTGCTGCACTCCAGTAAGGCCCGCGTATCTGTTTCACAATACGCGCAGCTTTGGACTGAGCTGGCCGATGTTATGAACGACGAGTTTTTTGGTATGGACAGCCATCCCATGCGGCGCGGCAGTTTCAAACTGTTATCCCAATCGGTCATGCATGCGGAAACACTGGAAAAGGCACTGCAGCAAATTTTGCAGTTTTTAAATTTGGTGCTGGATGATTTTATCAGCCAATTATTCGTGCAGGAAAACTATGCCTATATTGTGATTTATGAACAGAAACAACCCAAAAGAATGTTCAGCTATGCCACCTATTTAATGCTGATTCATGCTTTGATGTGCTGGTTAACTGGACAACGAGTTTTACTGAATCAGATTCAGCTCAAATGTGATGCTCCACTGGATGACCAAGACTATAAAGTCCGGTTTTGTGAAAATATCCAATACAATAGCCATGAAAACTACATCCAGTTCGATGCCAATTATTTAAATATACAAATCAAACAGGACAAACACTCGTGGCACCAGTTTATTAAACAGACACCGCATAACCTGCTGATTCGCTTTAAAAACCCCCATGCGATTAGCTCGCAAATCCGTAAACATTTACTGAATGTTCCACCTGCTGAATGGTTAGAACTGAATGAAATTGCCCAGCGCTTAAATATGTCGGATGCCACGATGCAAAGACGTTTAAAAAGTGAAGGTGTCAGCTATCAGCAACTCAAAAATGATATCCGACGGGATACCGCCATTGAATTTCTGACTAAAACAGATAAAACCCTACAACAAATTAGTGATGAACTCAGCTTTCACGATCCAAGTGCTTTTCACCGTGCTTTCAAAAAATGGACAGGAGTCAGTCCAGGGGCTTACCGCCAACATAATGAAGATGAAGCATCCTTTCATAAGTGACCCGCGAGTCTTTAATATTTCTTTTGAATTTTCATTCACTTAAAAAATTGGCTCTGCTATTCATCGAAAGAAGTTTGCATAAAGTTCCAAATTAGGTTATTTTTCAACCAATTTAAAGGCATATCTTTATGCCATCTCTGCTGTAATCTCCCCTGTTAAATCACCTTATATTAAAGGTTCTGACATGCTTAAGATGATTGATGTACTAGAGCAAAGCTTGGTGCAAAATTTTACTCATTCTCTCCATTCTCACACCGGTCAATTTGATGAGTTATTCAATCAAGGTATTTTAAATACTTCTGATTCAGCACTTCAAAATGTGATGGCCAATTTCTTCAATCGTGCAGATGCCATTGAATCTGCTCAAGCACTAGATATTAGTGCTGAACGCATTGCCGCGTTGCAGTCAGGTACAGCATTAAAAGATGATCAATATCTTGCAGATACAGCAAAAATTGTGGCGCTTTGTTTAGCACTTGAAACCGATGTGCTGACTCAATTGGAAATATCTGATTGCTTACAAGATTTCCCGGTATAAGTCTTAAAACAAATCAAAAAAAGCGACTCAATCGAGTCGCG
>NZ_JBIQOB010000038.1:0-11885 GCF_044130285.1 Acinetobacter sp. BSP-28 | reverse complement strand
CTATTTAACATAATGGTGGTTATACGAAGTACACTTGTATATTAATATAAATATCAATAACTTAAAAATTTAGTCATGACTAAGAAATCAGCAAAAAGTCGATTTTGAAACAAGTCGGCTTTTTTTTAGGCGGTTTTGATAGTTCTTGCCAATAATTTTGTTTAAAAAGTAGTCGATTTTGCGATTTTTTAAATTTTATCAATGCGTGAATGTTCAAAATTATCCCCATTTCTTGTGGATAAATTTCAGGCACTTTGTACGCTTTGGCTTACTCAAATTCCAGTTCTTTGCGGCTATCAGGATAGCTAGAATATCCCTACGATAGATTCATACAGGAACAGGATGTTCCGGAGCAAAAAACAACAATAATAAGTTCTAACACTAGGATTGTGAGGTAGAGCAGCACCTACCAAAGATCGCACAATAAAAAACTCCGGCAGGATGCTGGGGTTTTTTATTTTTTACACTATTAATTCTTTCTCATCATATAAATGTCTGTAATATTAAATATATATTCACTTTTATTTTATAAATCCTATACTTTCCCTCAAAATATAGAAAGGGAACTTAAATTGACCAAACCTAAAATTTCTAAAGCCCTGAAAGAGCAAATTTCCAAAGTAACGGCTTTACGTCCTAAAACAGTCTTAGACTATCTTGTAAAACATGGATCCATCACTACTGATGATATTAAAGCTCTTGGATATGAACACCCTCCAAGAGCTATACGAGATGTCCGTGAACAAGGAATCCCTTTAATTACTCAAAGAGTTAACATTAATGGAAAGAGCATAGCTCGATATGTTTTTGGTGATGAAAGCCAAATTGAGAAGAACAAACTAGGTGGACGGCAAGTTTTCTCTAAAGCATTTAAAAATGAACTTATTCAAAAATATGGTGAAAAGTGTGGCATTACATTAGAACCATATGATGCTAAATATCTCCAAATAGATCATAGAATTCCATACGAAGTAGCAGGAGAAATGTCTGGAACTCAAAGGACTCCACATCATTTCATGCTTCTTTGTGCAGCGGCACAAAGACAAAAATCATGGGAATGTGAACATTGCTCAAATTTACTGGGTCAAAAAGACATTACTATTTGTCAAAGTTGCTATTGGGCATATCCAGAAAAGTATACCCATGTAGCATTAAGACAAGAACAGCGCTTGGACTTGGTTTTTCAAAATGAAGAAGTTGCAATTCTTGAAAAACTCAAACTGCAAGCTGAAGCTGAAGGTTTGACTCTAAAGGACGTACTAATTCATCTCTTATCAGATTAGATGACTTTTCAACAAAAGCTTTAGATAAATACAATGATTCTAGAGTTACGGAATCATGGCCCAATAAAGTTGATTGCGTAGATCTACCTGCATTGATTAATAGTTTTTTCAAATTTAGATATGCAGGGAGGTCTTTACCATAGCTTTTATCACCACACACGCCATCAAAGCTAACTATATATGGAATATTTCTTTTATTTAAATCCTCAAAGTTAGCTATTAGTTCATCTAATTGTAGAAGAAAAGCATATCGTGGATTCGATTTTTCACTAGTGCCTTGCCAAGGCGGATCCATATAAATTAAATCATTAGGCATGGCATCTTTAATAATTTCGGTAAAGTCACCTTTCCTGACTTCAGATTTCCCAGTTAGTAATGAATGCGTTTCAAAAATCTCTTTTCTCATTTTTTTAGGATTTGTTCCTAATCTTCGCTTATCCATTCCTTGATTAAAATCTCCTTGGGAATTAAATCTAATGGCATTTTTTACACATCTAGCAGCTAAATACAGAAAATAACAAGGGTTATGGACTTTATTAAATTCCGCCCTAATAAAGTTATAATATTTAGTAGGATCATCTAGCTGAGATGTCCAAATCTTTTCATATTCATCAGCTAAAGATGCAGGGTCATTAATCACTAAATCCCATAAATCTGAAACCACACCTAATTTGTCACCAAAAACATATTTGTTTGCTATTTCTTGATTAGATGCAGCTATAGTAAGTGCAGCAGACCCTGCAAAAGGCTCATATAAAGTATCAACGTGAAAATCGATTAGTTCTAATATTTGTGGAGCCAGCTTTCTCTTACTACCTTGATAAGGCAAAACATGAGGAATTTTCATTTTTTACCTCCACTTAAGTTCAATTTATACAAAAGTTGTGTATCTCTTTTAGTTCGAGATAAGCTTTTTTCTTTTTTAGTGATAAAAAAGACTCTTGGTATACCTAAAATTTGTCTCTTATTTTCTCGTCTATAAATGATTGAATAAAATGACTTATCCGGATTTGAACCATTCAGCTTATCTGGTAAATGTTCTTTTATCTTGGCAACTAATTCCGTCGATATTAACCCTTCAGGATAGTTCTTTAATATCTCGATTGCTGCATCTTCTACAGGGCTTGGTTTTGAAAATGACAACATAGATTTTACTAAATCCCAGAATTAAAGCATGCTATTATATGATTTAAAGCATGCTATTGTCTATTCTAATTTAAACAATTGGCGACCTAGATTGTCGCACTATTTAACATAAATCTCTTATGCGAAATTCATCTGTAAGCCCAAAATAGAAATGTCCGGTTTACCGAATGCTCGACCTAAGATCTCAGAACATAAGAATTTGATGATCACCCTGGTTCTCAAAACTCGATACTTTATTGAAAAGTTCTATCGAGGCTTATAAGTCCCTGAAACAAAAAAATGCCTGAAGTTCAGGCATTTTTTACATCATCAATATCTACTAAAAAGCTTACAACAATCAAAAAACGAGAGCTTTATTCTTGTGAATACGACTTAACTTTTTCAAAAATTGGATAGAAATCTAATCCCTCATCTTTCATCGTAGAAATCAACGCAACGATTACAGCAATATGTGTAGGAACCACACCTTGTTTACTGTAATTCGTAATCGAATTAGGTTTCATATCCAATAAGGCAGCAAATTCCTTAATTGAAAGCCCTGCTTTACCGACAAGACGTTGAAATTCAGTATATGGCATTTAATTAAATTTATAGAAATGGTGTTTTGAGATTATAGCATAGGGTTATACTTACATAAAAACACATAAAATTATGTGGTAAACACATAATTTTATGTGTTATAAATAGCTTATCAACTAACCTATTTATCCTTGTTATCGGAGATAATGTAATATGTACTCATACCCGGATTCAAACACTGAAAAGAAAATTGCTCTCATGATCATCAATGACTTTTTCATTCAAAAAGCCCATGAACTGTGGATTTTTTTACAACTCGATCAGTGCTTTAATGATTATGAAGCCACACTGATTTGGACTCGACGTTATTTAGAGAAGCATCCTGAGTGTGAGTACAGCGATATTCAAAAAGCCTTTGTTTCTTGTTTCCCAGAACACTTCTTCAGCTTTGACTGTTAATTTATGAGAGGCACGGTAAAAAATCGAAATGGGTAAGTAAATCCCAAATAACAGCCAGTTCATACAACTGGCTTTTTATTGTCACGTATAAATCTAAGACTTGTTTTAATCGTTGCTAACACGATCAAGCAAAGTGTAATAACGAAACTAAAAGTGCAGCAACAGACTTTTTTTTTGCAGAAATAAAACTGAAAATTCGGTAACAGAACCGTTTTTGTAGAAACGAAACTGAAAATGCAGCAACGGACATCTTTTTTGCCGGAAACAAGCGCAATTTAAGCGAAAAGCACAGGATTGTTTTGATTTTAAAATTTAAGCATATTGCTTAAATATCAGCAGCTTAGGTTCAATACCTAAGCTGCTGATGCCCAGGGGTTGAGGGGAAGGATTCCCTCACGGACTGTAGTTTCTCGAAGAGAAACTGTTAAGTGCGAATTAATAAAAAATAAAATTAATTTTATTTTTTATTAATTAAATCCATTCGCCCAATAAGTTATGCTACAAAGCATAATGAAATTGAAGCGAATGGATTTCTTGTTAAAATGCAAAACTCTGATTTTAAAAAACGTGGACGACCAGCCCTTTTACTCAATCAACTAGAGTTAAAGGCCTATGTCGACTATGTGAGAAAGTATAAAATTTGGGATCAAGTCACTCAAAATGCAGTTCGTGAAATTCAAGCATCTCAATTTGAAATGCAGAACTTGTCACCAACTGCATTAGTCATCGTAAAACAAGCCATTAAACCATTTAGAGAGCTTCAAAAAGTTGAACTGCTTTATCAACAACTTTGTAAAACTACATCGCATGATTTCTTTCAAAAAAAGTTCGTCGAGTTATATCAACAATACCAAAGCACTCGTGAAGATCAGACACTGAATGTGCTTAAAACAATGGCAACTCAATATCTTCGTTTTAAAGACAACAAAGTCGATGAAAATAGCTTAAAACTGTATCTCAACCAGCTCGAGAAGAAAGAAAATAAAGCAAAACGGAATGCTGATAACAAGAAAAAATTTGAATTAGGAGGAGCACTATTAGCCTTGTTAAAAACAAAAAATATTGATGTCACCAAACTGACCGCAGCACAAATGATTCGTGCCATTTTTAATGAAGATATTCAATTTAATTTAGCCAATCGCAATACGATCATTTTTCAAGAAATGCTCAATGTTGGCCTCAGTGACACTAAAGCCAAGAACTTATTTCCACTGGTTTTAGATCAACTCACAGACTATCGCGACGAAGATGGTTTGCCGATTTACTTAAAGCAGATTATTAGGACAATGGCAGAAAATGGCTAGCTATCACCTGCAACTAAGAGACAAACCCAAAGGCTATGCACTCGAACATTATTTCTATATTGCTCGATTAGAAAAATATCAGCATGTGCGTGTCAAAAGCCAAGAAGTTTTAGAACATATTGAACCGGGTGGTTGTATGCCATCTTGGGCGAAAGATCCTGCTGACTTCTGGAAAGCAGCAGATACCCATGAGCGAGCCAATGCCAAAGTCTACATGGAATATGAATTGGCTCTCCCCAATGAACTTACACCAGAACAGCGTAAAACACTGGTAGAGGCATTTTTAAATGAACACGTAGCCAGTCACCAATATCCGCATTCTTACGCCATACACAACGTTAAATCGAGAATTGGCGGCATTGATCAACCGCATTGTCATCTCATGTTGTCTTTGAAAGCCAATGATGGCCTTGACCGCACGCCAGAAACCTACTTCAAACGCTTTAATCCGAAAAACCCGGAAAAAGGCGGGGCGAAAAAAAGACAACTTGATGAAGGCTTTGACAACTACCGTTCATTCTTACTGTATATCCGCAAGGAGTGGGAAAACTATATGAATGATGCCTTACGCCAATATGCCCCGACCTTGACTTACCAAATCGATGGACAAGAGATCAACATCCCCAATCGAGTATCGTCTTCAAGTTATAAACAATATAATTTAGATCACGGCACCTTTTACATTGCCGAACCCAAGCTTGGAGTTGGCAATCAAAACAATACACCTGAATATTTAGAGCAGATCAAACAAATCCGCGAGCATAACCAACAAGAATTTGAACGAGAACAACTCCAGAAACACCAGGAACTCAACCTCAGTGCTAAACCTTTTTACAGTGTGAATGACCAGCCGTATAGCAGTTTAGAAGTAACAGCCTTATTGAAGAGTTTAAATCCAGATACCCACTCAGTAGAAATAACCGCGATTCAACAGCAACAAGCTTTAGTTGATCCATCCTTTAAGAATCAAGAACTCAATCTCACTCCTGAAAATAAACCAACACCGACTATTAAAAAAGACACTGGCTTTAACTTTTCGATGTAAAAACCAAGATGAGCAAAGCGAGTGTCTACGAGCGACATCAGCAAAATTCGCGCCTAGACTCTCTGAAAAACAGCTTTTTAGGCTGTGAAGCCTAAATAAGCGTAAATCACATGTAAAAAATTGAGCCTAGACCGAGCGTAGCGAGTAAAAAGGCTTTATGAGCGAAGCGAATTCCGAGTTGCTTTTGATCTTGCTTCTGCTTTTCCTCAAATTCACGGAAACATTAACCTAAAAATTGCCCCGACGAATCGAGCGATAGCGAGATTCAATAGAGTTTGAGCGTAGCGAAAACCAAGGGCAATTTTTCACTCCTTGGGCTTTTAATTATTTTAAAGCTTTTAAATGCTTTTAGACATACTGAAAGCCTTTGCTCACAATGCTTTCAAGGGTTATATGACACCGTTTACTTTGCAATATGACACCGTTTACCTTGCAATATGACACCGTTTACCTTGCAATATGACACCGTTTACCTTGCTTATAGCACTATAATTAATTAATGTGTCATAGCATAATAAATAATATTGGTGCTTCATGAGAGAATTAGTTGTAAAAGACAATGCCTTAATTAATGCAAGCTATAACTTAGATTTAGTAGAACAACGTTTAATCTTATTGGCTATTGTTGAGGCAAGAGAAAGTGGCAAAGGGATTAATGCTAATGATCCATTAACAGTCCATGCAGAAAGCTATGTCAATCAATTTGGCGTACATCGCAATACCGCTTACCAAGCATTAAAAGATGCCTGTAATGATTTATTCGCAAGACAATTCAGCTATCAAAAAATAAATGAAAGAGGGAATATTGAGAACTATAGATCCCGTTGGGTTAGTGAAATTGGATATGTAGATAATGAAGCCGTAGTTAAGCTTATTTTTGCCCCTGCCATAGTTCCATTAATTACGCGCTTAGAAGAGCATTTCACTAAATATGAATTGCAGCAAGTTAGCAATCTCAGTAGTGCTTATGCTGTTCGTTTATATGAGTTATTAATTGCTTGGAGAAGTACTGGCTCTACTCCAATTATAGAGTTAAGTGATTTCCGTCAAAGAATTGGAGTACTCGATACAGAGTACAAGCGTATGGAACGCTTTAAAACTAGTGTACTTGAGCTTGCTATTAAACAAATTAACGAACATACAGATATCACAGTGAAGTATGAACAACACAAAAGAGGTCGATCAATTTCAGGTTTTTCTTTTACGTTTAAACAGAAGAAAAAGGATAATCCATCAATAGAAAGAGATCCGAATACCTTAGACCTTTCTTCAAAGATGACCGATGCTCAACGGCATATGTTTGCAAACAAACTTTCAGAGCTCCCTGAAATGGGTCGCTATTCACAAGGAACTGAAAGCTATCCTCAATTTGCTGTTCGTATTGCTGAGATGCTACAAGACTCTGAAAAAATCAAAGAACTAGCCCCATACCTAAAAAAAGTGGGATACATGCCATCAAATAAAAAGGACACCGTAAATGGCTAAGTTATCGCTAAGTGAAGTATCTAAAAAATTTCATATTGATAGGTCAACCATTTACAGAGCTGTACGTAATGGGCGTTTATCACGCTCTAGTGATGGTCAATTTGACCTTTCGGAAGTGATTAGATGCTTTGGGGAGCCTGAGCAAACATCTCAACAAATTGAATCTTCTACATCAGATAGCGATGAATCTACAAAAAAACTCATTATTCATTTAGAAAATGAAGTTAAAAAATACCAAGAACGTGAAGAGCGTTTAATGCAGCAAATCGACCGTATGCAGACGCTTATTGAGTTAAAAACTGTTGCACCCGCCACGGCAGCGCCACAACAAGATGCTACGGCATGCGACCCCGATATGCCACAGCATGCGACAAGACAACAAGACAATGATAATAAAAAGAATAATGAATTAAATATTGTAGAAAATGTGGCAGTGCCACAACAAGAAACTACAGCATACCACACCCAAACGCTACAGCATGCCACGTTGCAAAATGTGGCAGTGCCACAACCTAAAAAACGTGGCTTATTTGGCCGTGTGCTGAATGCTGTTTTCGATAATGACTAAGGGAGAAAGATCATGCCGAAACTGAAAGACATTGCCCTGGGAATTATTGTGGCCCCGCTGTTAATCCCGATCATGCTGATTGCATCGTACCAGGATAAAAAGGCGCTCAAAAAAGAACTGAATGAACGCCAAAAAGAAAAAGACCAGGCATCGTGATTATTCAATTGAGCTAATCAAAAGTGTGGAACATTGCTTAAATAATAGGCGTGGAACGTGAAAAGTCATAAAAAAAGCCCACCAGAGGGTATGTGGGCTAAAATCATGTAACTACAGCATTGATTTCTAAAGATAATTAGAACGCATTTCGTATAAGGTGTATTATGTTAATTTTAGAAAATCTTCACTACTATTATTTTAAAATAAGCCTTATATCCAAGCATAAAACAAGGTTGTCTAGACTTCTTTTAACAGTAAAGTTATCATAAAACTGAATTTTATTTTTTAGGTAAGTTTATGCATTCTATCCGCATTCGTTAAGACACAACTATTTGCATAGTGACACTATTTTATAATGGTGGGCTTTTGTTGTGTCTTTAAGAATATATGCGGATATATAAAGTAAAAGTATGCTTAATTTATAAGTATGCTTTTAGTGCATAGTTTCCAGTTATAACTTAATTGACTAGCTATTTGTCCACCCTGTGGATGAATAGCTTTTTTTTTGGGAGGACACTGTGATGCTAGCTTTTGTTTTCACCTAAATCCTGTTTGCTGCATAAAAAATTTCAAGAGCTAAACAGGAGTAAATAAAAATGAGTTTAATTATTAAAGCGAGAAACATACGCTTGGATTATGCTGGGCGTGATGTTTTGGATATTGATGAATTGGAAATTCACTCTTATGACCGTATTGGTCTTGTGGGTGATAACGGAGCAGGAAAGAGTAGTTTACTCAAAGTACTTAATGGCGAAATTGTTTTAGCCGAAGCGACATTACAGCGTTTTGGTGATTTTGCACATATCAGCCAACTGGGCGGAATCGAAATAGAAACGGTCGAAGACCGGGCAATGTTATCTCGCCTTGGTGTTTCCAATGTACAAAACGACACAATGAGTGGCGGAGAGGAAACTCGTGCAAAAATTGCTGCCGCATTTTCCCAACAAGTACATGGCATTCTAGCGGATGAACCAACCAGCCACCTTGATCTCAATGGAATAGATCTACTTATTGGTCAACTTAAAGCATTTGATGGAGCATTACTTGTTATCAGTCATGACCGATATTTTCTTGATATGGTTGTAGACAAGATATGGGAGTTAAAAGACGGTAAAATTACGGAATATTGGGGTGGTTACTCGGATTACTTGCGTCAAAAAGAAGAAGAGCGACAACACCAAGCCGTAGAATATGAGCTGATGATGAAGGAACGGGAGCGATTAGAATCTGCTGTGCAAGAAAAACGCCAGCAAGCTAATCGATTAGACAATAAGAAAAAAGGAGAAAAATCCAAAAACTCTACCGAAAGTGCTGGACGACTTGGGCATGCAAAAATGACTGGCACCAAGCAAAGAAAACTGTATCAGGCAGCTAAGAGTATGGAAAAGCGTTTGGCTGCATTAGAAGATATTCAAGCACCAGAGCATTTGCGTTCTATTCGTTTTCGTCAAAGTTCAGCCCTAGAACTGCACAATAAGTTCCCGATTACGGCAGATGGTCTGAGCTTAAAATTTGGTAGCCGTACTATCTTTGATGACGCTAACTTTATAATACCGCTTGGCGCTAAAGTCGCTATAACTGGATCGAATGGAACAGGGAAAACGTCCTTGTTAAAAATGATATCAGAACGTGCTGATGGATTAACCATATCTCCAAAAGCTGAAATTGGCTACTTTACACAAACAGGATATAAATTTAACACGCATAAATCTGTGCTCTCCTTTATGCAGGAAGAGTGCGAGTACACAGTTGCGGAAATTCGTGCAGTATTGGCTTCAATGGGGATCGGAGCGAATGATATTCAAAAAAACTTATCCGACTTATCGGGAGGTGAAATCATCAAACTGCTTTTATCCAAAATGCTTTTAGGAAAATATAATATTTTGCTTATGGATGAACCAGGAAACTATCTTGACCTAAAAAGTATTGCCGCATTAGAAACAATGATGAAGTCCTATGCAGGAACTATTATCTTCGTATCTCATGACAAGCAATTGGTCGATAATATTGCTGACATTATCTACGAGATCAAAGACCACAAAATCATCAAGACTTTTGAGAGAGATTGTTAATGATAGCCAATCTAATCCGAACATTAATTATTGAACTCTTTAAAGGAAATTAAAAATGACAATTCAAGATATTCAATCACTTGCTGAAGCACACGGCTTGTTGCTTACGGACAAAATGAATTTCAATGAAATGGGCATTGATTTTAAGGTCGTTTTTGCTCTTGATACAAAGGGGCAACAATGGTTGCTGCGTATTCCTCGTCGTGATGGCATGAGGGAACAAATCAAGAAAGAAAAACGCATTTTAGAATTGGTAAAAAAACATCTTTCTGTAGAGGTTCCTGATTGGAGAATTTCATCTACAGAATTAGTGGCTTATCCCATACTTAAAGATAATCCTGTTTTAAATTTGGATGCTGAAACCTATGAAATAATTTGGAATATGGACAAAGATAGCCCGAAATACATAACATCTTTGGCAAAAACCTTATTTGAAATCCATAGTATTCCTGAAAAAGAAGTTCGGGAAAATGATTTGAAAATTATGAAACCTTCAGATTTAAGACCTGAAATAGCAAACAATTTGCAGTTAGTAAAATCTGAAATTGGTATAAGTGAGCAATTGGAAACCCGCTACAGAAAATGGTTGGATAATGATGTTCTATGGGCAGATTTCACCCAATTTATACATGGCGATTTATATGCTGGGCATGTACTAGCTTCAAAGGATGGAGCTGTTTCAGGCGTTATTGATTGGTCAACAGCCCATATAGATGACCCAGCGATTGATTTTGCTGGGCATGTAACTTTGTTTGGAGAAGAAAGCCTCAAAACTCTAATCATCGAGTATGAAAAACTAGGGGGTAAAGTTTGGAATAAACTATATGAACAGACTTTAGAAAGAGCAGCGGCCTCTCCTTTGATGTATGGTTTATTTGCCTTAGAAACTCAAAATGAAAGCCTTATCGTTGGAGCAAAAGCTCAGTTGGGAGTTATATAATTTAAAAATATGATTGCTGAGAACTGCCTTGTTTTGAAACTTGGTTGGCTTTAATTAGTTTTTAGTATTCTTTATAGAAAATGCCTCGATCAAGGGGCATTTCTAACAATCATTTAACATAAAATTTCTTATGTGAAGTAACCTGAATGCAGCGGTGCCCCATTGGGGGCGCGTTGAGATAAGCCTCTTTTAGATAACTTTAGCAACTCGATAGACAGTTGCAACTCCACAATTCACTGCTTTGGCAATTTCTTCCTTAGTCATATTGCCAACTACTAGCAATTCTTTTATTCGTTTATGTTTAGCCTCATTTGCCTTCTTGCCTGTTGGTTTGTAACCCGAACGTGCCAGGCCCTGCTTAATACGTTCTATACGTTTCTCATTGTCTAGGCGGGCCATTGTTGCCAGAAGATCAATCAACATATTGTTGATGAGTTCCAAGATTGAATGAGTAATGCTGTCACTGGTTTGAATCATTTGGTAGGTAGTAGGAAGATCTGCTACGACTAAACGAAGTCCCTTCTCCTGGATCCTGCGCTTCAGCTCTTGAAAATCTCGTTGGGTTAGGCGTGATAAGCGGTCAATACTTTCAACTAACAATGTGTCACCTTGATTTGCTTCTGACAGTAGCTTATTCAATTCAGGTCGGTCTAACTTCGTACCACTATAGTTTTCCACGTACACAATGGTTTCACCCAAATTCAAGTTTTGGTTTAGATCCTGAAGAATCTGCAAAGCCCTTTCTGCATCTTGATCTTTAGTTGAAGCTCGTAGATAAATACGTGTATTCATTTCTATCATTTAATCTTAATTCTATTAGATTAATGATAATACTATCATTTAATTATTGCATTAAGTCTAATGATAGATATTGTATGCGATTTGGCTCGCTATCATTCAGGTATAGT
>NZ_JBIQOB010000037.1:0-13212 GCF_044130285.1 Acinetobacter sp. BSP-28 | reverse complement strand
TACGGTATTCTGATGTGACAAAACCTGAGTCCTTTATAGTTAAAGTGTTTGTTTGCACTCATATTTTAACTATTTAGACTCAGGTTTTTTTATTTAAAGCAAACTATGGGACAGTAGTGCTTTTCAGCCCTCTTTTTATTTATACGATTAAACTTGTTCAAGATTTTTATATGTTTCACGCTCTTGCAGGGCTTTTTTCATTACCTGATAGCCACCGCTTAAACCTAAAATCGCCATAATCACGGCAACTACAATATCCGGCAACATACTTCCCGTACCAAACACACCGATGGCAGCCAAAATCACCGCTACATTACCAATGGCATCATTACGGCTACACAGCCAGACCGACTGCATATTTGAATCACCATCACGAAAGGCATATAAAATCACTGCCGCAGTGACATTGGCAATTAAAGCCAATCCCCCAATAAATCCCATAGTGATGGCTTCAGGCGGAATACCTTGTAGATAGGCATAAATAGCTTTACCCATAACCATGAAACCAAATAAGGCCATGGTGATACCTTTTAACAAAGCAACCGATGCCCGCCAATACAGACTCATCCCCAATACTGCCAGTGATACCCCATAGTTCACCGCATCCCCAAAGAAATCGAGGGAATCTGCCCACAGTGCCGATGAATGGGCATAAGCTCCCCCAATCAATTCCACGATGAACATCACAATATTAATAATGAGCGCAATCCACAAAGCAGTCCGAAATTTACTATGTGGCTTTTGCGGTGCAGGTTCATGACTGCAAGTACATGCCATTTTTCACCACCTCTATGACTTTATTTAAAACCTTATTTGTATTATTGTTATTCAAAACTATGGAGTAACTCCAAGGTCAAGTATGAATACACCTAAATATTATTTAATTAAAGAATTAGCCAATAAAACCCAGCTCAGTACTGACACGATCCGTTTTTATGAGAAGAAAAATCTGCTCCAACCCAGCTTTCGTGGCGACAATAATTATCGCTATTATGATGAAAATACATTCAAACGACTGATGTTTATTAAACGCTGTCGCACGCTCGATATTTCACTCAGCGAGATTGAAGCCTTGCTTGAACTAGAACAGCAGCCATCGCAAAGCTGCCATGCAGTGAATCAGCTGATTGAACAACATATTAAACAAGTCACTGATAAAATTATAGAATTACAAAAATTTCAACAACAGCTCATCCAGCTACGTGCCTCTTGCAGTAGCACCAAAACCATTGATAGTTGCCAGATTTTAAAACAACTCGAAGCCGAAAATAAGGAAATATCCAACTAATTTACTGGGTTGAATCTAATTTTTAAATCCATACAATTAAGCCATATTTTTAATATGCCTTTAATTTTGTCATGAGCATTACTCACGTTACAGAACTTCTTTCACCTGCCGGCTCACTAAAAAACATGCGCTATGCTTTTGCCTACGGTGCCGATGCGGTATATGCAGGTCAGCCACGTTATAGTTTACGTGTGCGTAACAATGCTTTTGATCATGACAATCTGGCCATTGGCATTGCCGAGGCACACGCTTTAGGTAAAAAGTTTTATTTGGTGGTGAATATCCAGCCACATAACTCCAAGTTGAAAAACTTCATTCGTGACCTGGAACCAGTGGTTGCCATGAATCCAGATGCACTGATCATGTCTGACCCGGGTCTGATTATGATGGTGCGTGAACATTTTCCCGACATACCTGTACATCTGTCTGTACAGGCCAATGCCGTGAACTGGGCAACTGTCAAATTCTGGAAAAACATGGGTCTGACTCGTGTCATTCTGTCACGTGAACTTTCTATCGAAGAAATTGAAGAAATTAAAAATAATGTCCCTGACATGGAAATTGAAGTTTTCGTGCATGGTGCATTATGTATGGCTTATTCCGGTCGTTGCTTACTTTCTGGCTATATGAATAAACGTGATGCCAATCAAGGCGCCTGCACCAATGCCTGTCGCTGGGATTATAAAATTCACGAAGCAGCTGAAGATGAAACTGGAGATGTGATTCCAGTTCAACAAATTGAAGAATCATCATCATGCTGCAAAAACCAAGACGCCGATGAGCAACACGCCCTAGAACAACACCAATTTGGCGAGCCGGTTTTATTACAACGCAATGAAGAAGACATGGTTGCAGCTGAAGAAGATGAACATGGCACTTACTTCATGAACTCTAAAGACTTGCGTGCGGTACAGCATGTCGACCGTTTAACCAAAATGGGCATTCATTCCTTAAAAATTGAAGGTCGTACTAAATCGTATTTCTACTGCGCGCGTACTGCACAGATCTACCGTAAAGCGATTGATGATGCACTAGAGGGCAAACCGTTTGATCCATCCCTGATGACTCAGCTGGAAGGCTTGGCAAATCGCGGCTATACCGAAGGTTTCCTGCGTCGTCATGTACATACTGAATATCAAAATTATGAAACCGGTTCATCGCGTTTTGACCATCAGCAATTTGTCGGTGAAGTATTAGAGCGTAACGGTGATTATATCAAGATTGAGGTAAAAAACCGTTTTGTGGTGGGTGACTCGCTTGAGCTGATGACCACTTCAGGCAATATCACTTTTACTTTAACAGAAATGAAAGATAAAAAAGGTAACCTGATTGAGGATGCCAAAGGTTCAGGCCATGTCGTGGATATTCCTGTCCCTGCCGATGTTGACATGAACTATGCCCTGCTGATTCGCAACTTACCGAATTCAACGGCTGATATTTCGGCTTCATCTTTAGCTTACCAAGCTGTTTGAGTATCCAGACAAAATGGCTTTGCTGATTACTGACAAATGTATCAACTGCGATATGTGTTTGCCTGAATGCCCAAATGAAGCCATTTATGAAGGCGATAAGGTGTATGAAATTGATGTGAACCGCTGTACAGAATGTGTCGGCTTTTATGAGCACCAAACCTGTATAGCCGTGTGTCCAATTGAGTGCATTATCCCCCATCCTGAACATGTGGAAACGCAAGAACAATTGATGCAGAAGTTTAAGAGCTTGAATTTATTCAAATCTTAAAAATATTTAGAGATGGCATAAAATTTGCTAAATTAAATACAACAAGATTGGGGAAAGAACAATAAAAAAGGCAAAACAAAAAATGTAGAAGAATAGAATAACCATGGAAATGGTCATGATAAAAAAAGGAACCCAGAGTTAGCATGCTGAGTTCCTATAAACAGGGTAAAACAAAAACTTGGGGAACTAAAGCCAAAGTGTCTATGTCAATGTACATAGCCACTTTGGCTTTTTTAGTTACTGTCCAGAACGGATAATGTAATCGAAAGCAGACAGTGATGCCTTTGCACCTTCACCGGTGGCAATGATGATCTGCTTGTACGGTACTGTAGTACAGTCACCGGCAGCAAATACACCTTTGACATTGGTTTCGTTGCGGTCGTTAATCACGATCTCGCCACGGTTAGACAACTCCACTTTTGACGCTTTCAGGAAGTCGGTGTTTGGCAACAAACCAATTTGTACGAAGATCCCGGCCAATTCCACCGTGTGCTCCTCATCCGTTGCACGGTCCTTGTATTTCAGTGCAGTGACTTGTGAACCGTCACCCACCACCTCAGTGGAAAGTGCATTCATGATCACGGTGGTATTCGGCAAGCTGTTGAGTTTGTCTTGCAGCACCTGATCGGCACGCAGTTTGGTATCGAACTCAACTAACGTTACATGCTCCACAATCCCAGCCAGGTCAATCGCGGCTTCCACACCCGAGTTACCGCCACCGATGACTGCAACACGTTTGCCTTTGAACAATGGACCGTCACAGTGCGGGCAGTACGCCACACCACGGGTTTTATACTCTTGTTCACCCGGAACATTCATCTCTCTCCAGCGTGCACCGGTCGACAGAATGATGGTTTTCGACTCTAACTTGGCACCATTTTCCAGTGTCACTTCCACCAGACCATTGGCGGTTTCATCTGCACCTTTAATTGCAGCGACTTTTTGTAGGTTCATGATGTCAACATCATAGGCACGTACATGCGCTTCCATCTCGGCAGCAAATTTCGGACCCTGGGTTTTCTGCACCGAGGTGTAGTTTTCAATGTCCATGGTATCCATGACCTGACCGCCAAAGCGTTCCGCCACGATCCCGGTTTTAATACCTTTACGCGCGGCATAGATTGCAGAGGTATTCCCTGCAGGGCCACCACCAATCACCAGCACATCAAAGGCCTCTTTTGCATTGAGTTTTTCCGCATCTTTGGCTGCCGAGTTGGTATCCAGTTTGGCAATGATCTCTTCCAGGGTCATACGGCCCTGACCGATGTGGTTGCTGTCCTGAAACACCATGGGAACCGCCATGATTTTGCGTTCTTCAACTTCCTCCTGGAAGAATGCGCCATCAATCATGGTAGCCGTGGTACCCGGGTTGTAGATGGCAATCAGGTTCAAGGCTTGAACCACGTCAGGACAGTTATGGCAGCTGAGCGAGACAAACACTTCAAAATCAGCCGTTAAATTTAAACCCTTGATCTGTACCAAGACTTCATCTGACACTTTTGGGGCATAGCCTGACACTTGCAGCAACGCCAGAATCAAAGAAGTAAATTCATGTCCCATCGGCAAGCCTGCGAAGAAGACACGCGGTTCTTCACCTGCTTTTGCAATACCAAAGCTAGGTGCACGGCTATTTGTACCGTCAAAACGGGCAGTCACTAAATCAGACAAAGCTGCAACTTCAGTCACCAGTTCTTTGATTTTGTCCGACTTATCTGTACCGTTCAAAGTTGCGACGATTTCAATCGGGCCTTCAAGGCGTTCAAGTAGGGTTTTTAATTGAGCTGAAGTATTTTGGTCTAACATAGCTAACATCTCCAAGGGAGTAAGTATTTATTCGATAAAAGAATGATAATAAAATTCAATAAATAGGTAAAACAGTTTGTTTTTATAATTATAATCGAAATATCAAATTATAGGGTTTTATCTTGTTCCCTATTCATCCTATCTTCTGGCATTACTGAAATCATCTGACTGAAAAAAACATAAAAAACTAAAGCCCTTTCCCAGGGCTTTTGCATTGCATCATTTAAGCTTTATACGCTGTTCAACCCTGAATATTCGCCCTTTTAAATGCCGTGACAAGAGCAGCAGAATCGCACTTAAAATTCCAAAAAGTATGGCGGCCGCAATAATCAAAATTTGTACCACTGAACTCATTTGCTCTGCCTGAGCTACCTGTCTGGAAACAATTTTCGCCATTGGCGTTAAACTCTGACCATAAAGTTGATGCTGCATGGTCCAGATCTGTTCAGGTTTAAAGCCATATTCAAAAAAATCAGGATCTGTTTTTTCCGCTTTAACTAAAGCTAAAACTTGTGGAATAGCGGAATCTTTATCAACCGGTTTATGTAGCAGCGCGGCTTGTGCCAGTAAATAAGCTTTTACCGGTTCATCTACTTCACTGCGCTGTAAATACTGTGCCAGCTCGCTTTGCTGAATATTTTTATCGTATTGAATGACTTCCGCATAAGCATCCTTATCATCATTTAAATCATATTGCAGATAGGTCAAGCCTGACCACAACACAATAAAAGCAATGATCCAGCCAACAAACTTCAAAATAAAGGACTGAAAACGGACATAGAAGAAATGGATTTTTTTCAGAAAATGAATGACAAAAAATGCCCCCATAAAAGAAACAAACAGCTTCAGAATCAGCCAGCCAAACCATGACAACAGGTTGCTAAAATAATCACGATGCTGACCGAGTTCAGCAAGATTTGCATCTACAGCCAGCGGTATATGCAATTGTTTCAGTTCCGTCGTAATACCGAAAAAACTATAGACAAAATCATGTTGCAGAAAAAAAGCCACAACTGAAGCAATAAAAATGGTGCTGCTGGTCATCGCCAATAACATCACATTGCGTTGACGTTTTTTCAGCGTCACAACACCAGTTTCAATCTGTTGCGAATTCACGGCATATTCATCTAAGGGAGGCAAACGCTTTCTCCTAAAGTGCAGGCAATGAACTTAAACGAAGGGCTAAGATTTATTCACTCCACTGCTACTGGATTCTATAACCAGATGATTCAGGTTTTCCTGTAAGGCACGTAAACGTGTCGTCGCTTCAGCACGTTTTTGCATACCCTCCTTTTGTACCTGAATCACATCATTTACAGTTTTAATGAGGGTGTTTTGCACATGTTCAAGCGTTTCAATATCAATCACGGAACGCTGATTGGCTTTTGCTGTATCTACCGAGTTCTGATGCAATAGGTCGGCATTACGGCGCAACAGGTCATTGGTGGCATCATCAATGCTATTAGCAAGTTGCACGCTATTTTTCTGTTCATTCAAGGAAATGGCTAAACTGATCTGGTTTTTCCATGCAGGTAAAGTAATGTTTTTAATAGCATAAAACTTATCCACCAACATCAGGTTATTGGACTGGATAATCCGGATCATCGGTAAGGTTTGCATGGCAGACTGCTGTAAAACCTGTAAATCACTGACGCGTTTTTCCAGATTATTGGCCAGATGATTCAGATCATAGACCTGTTGTACTGTGTTTTGATCTTGCGTCTGATTGGTTAATGTTGCAATTTCCTGCTGGATTTCCTGTTCTTTTAATTTACCAGCAGCAATATAAATACCCAGTTGTTTATATTCATCCTGCACGCCATGGAACATCTTATCCAAGGTATCCACCCGGGCTTTGAGTCCAGATTGTGAGGTTTCAATCTCTTTCACCAAGACATCAATTTGCTCTTTGGTTGTATTAAAATGCTGATCGAAGCTGTGTTTAGCCCCTTTCATCTTACTGATCAAGCCACCGAAGAAACCGGAACTCTTTTTTTTGTTTAAAATGCTGCTGGTATTCAACTGCTGTGCAACTTGCACCACCTGATTCAATTTTTGACCCGTCGCATCCAGATCTTTGTTTTGTACCAGATTCAGCAGTTCATCGGTATAAGTCGATGTTTTTGTCGCAATATTTTTCCCGTATTCCGCCACTGCGGTATGGTTGATGACCGCCAATTCTTTATGTGCATTCATCACTTCATTGAAGTCTGAACCCTGCAAACCAATTTCTTGTAAATTCAGTTGCTGGAACTTTTGCTGAACCACATCCGTAGTGATTTCAGCGGGTAAATCTTTGTGTTCTAAATCGGTCATGCTTCACCTAGTATCATTATTAATGTGTTGGTTTCTCTAGTGATTTTCTTAAAGTTTTGATCAGATTCTCTCGGCTATTATCCAACTTTTCCAACTCACTTGTCGAATTGCTTTGATTGCTTTGTTTAACATGATATTGCCATGCCGGAATAAGCACCTGCTGTGCTTCTTTAAAACGATCCAGCAAGGTAAAAGACAGTTGTTGGGATAACTGCATTTGTGTAATTGCAATATCATTACTGGCTTGTAAAGTCTGTAATGTATTAATTTTTTTAGATAATCTTTCCGAAAAATTATCCAGAGGATGCTGATTTTTGACGAAATTTGGATATTCGAGCAGAAATTCTTGCGCAGCCCGAATGTATTTCGCCATTTGCTCACGATGCCCGAGTAACTGCTGAAAACGTGCCTGAGACTTTTGTATTTCAATCTGCAATTTTCGGCTTAAATGATTGGCTCGATTAAGCAATTGGTCCAGGTTTTTATAATATTCAACCTGCCCCGAACCATATTCCAAGTCGATACCAAGCCACTTTTGCAAAGCATTAAATTTGCGCGTTTTTAAGTATTTTTTTGAATCGGCCAAAGCCTGAATCAATTGTTCAATGGTCGAACTCAATTGCTGGGTCAAATGTGGATCCACCCCGTTTAATAATACTGATTGGGCCTGAATGACAGAATCAGCATAATGATTCAGCCGATATTGGTCATTCAGCAAAGGCACCAAATCATTGCGCTGAATGGAAAGAAGTTCAGCCCGATTTACTTCAATTTCAGTCAATGGAACAAGAACATCAATTTGGGACATAATATTAGAAACTCAATAAAATCATTTTTAGAGTACGACTTTTATACAAAATATCATGTAGTGTTTTGCAATTTCCAGCATCTGACGATATTCCATGCAATAAAGTTTTCCTATATTTCAGATCCTCACAATTCGTCGGAAAAATAATCCGCCCTATTCTAGCAATTAATTGATTATTCGAATTTTTATAAAATAAGTGACGCATTTAAATCATTTTCAGCGAGTGTTTTTTATCGGATTATCCGGGATTTGGTTTTTGAATTCTTTATTCTATGGTTCAGCTAATACAGGAGTATTAGACAGTAATGAAAATTCAAATAAAAATCGATTTCATGGAACTGAATCGGAGAATAATGATATGAGAAATAAAAATCTTTTCCTCAAATGGAGCGTAAATGCATTATTTGCATCACTCGCATTCACGTCCTTAAATAGCAATGCCACGACATCTGTAACGCCTGCCCCAGCAAATAGCCAACAGGTTTTTTTTGTGGGCAATAACTGGGATGGAACGGTAACCGTTATTCGACCATCAGGTGATTTTGGTAAGATTGGTGTTATCAACATGATTCCTGATCGCAAAGAGCGTTTGACGGAAATTCACCTCAATCCAATTAAACTGATTGCCTATACTTATATTCAGGCGACCGCTGGAGAAGGTAATGATCAGCTGGTGGATGACATGTATTCTACGCCAGATGGCAAATCTGTCGTGGCATCACGTCCAAGTTTTGCCGATGTGGTTTCTATTAATATTGCGACGGGTAAAATCAACTGGCGCACTCCTGTAGAAGGGTTCCGTGCCGATCATATGGCAGTTTCTCCTGATGGTCAGCGCTTGGCGGTGTCTGCTTCTTCTGGCAATGTGGTTCAGGTGCTGGATATCAACACGGGTAAGGAATTGGGACGCTTTGCAACAGGCGACAAACCACATGAAAATATTTTCTTTAACGGTGGCACAAAAATTCTAAATTCAGCCATTGGTAATGTGGAAACATCCATGGATGCTGCATGGCAAGATTTCACCAAAGGCAAACGATTCCTCACCATTGCCGATGCCAATACGTTTAAAGTCATCAAAACCATTGATTTCCGTCCGGCACTCGATGCAGTTGGCCGTAAAGATTTGTCCAATGCGGTACGTCCGATTGTATTTAGTAATGATGAAAGTAAAATTTATGCACAGGTTTCATTTTTTAATGGCTTGATCGAATATGACCTGAATCAGAATAAAGTTACTCGCATTGCTCAACTCCCAGGTAGCTCGACTATTCCATCTGACCGAACCAAATATGTAAATGACTCCCGTCATCATGGATTATCGATTAGTGCAGATGGTGAAAAACTTTGTGTCGCCGGTACCATGGATGACTATGCAACCATTGTCGACCGCTCAACTTTAAAAGCGGGCAAGCTGATCTCTGCAGGTAAGCCATACTGGGCAACCCAAAGTCCTGATGGAAAAAGCTGCGTGATTTCAGAGAGTGCTACTGATTTAGTCACCGTGATTGATTTTGCAACGGGCGAAAAAGTGCTGAGTGTTCCTGTCGGAAACCATCCACAACGTGTTCGGATCGGTTATGCACCTGCGGGCTGGTCTACACCTTAACTGTTTATTTTTATAAATCATACAGACCTGATCTTAAGATTGGGTCTGCTTTTAATTTAAATGCAAGAGTAGGATTTCCGGCATGGATCGCAGCATACGACTTGGTTTTATCATTGGCTCTATTGTGACCTTGTCTCTTATCGTCGTGGTTTATATGTTTAAACCACTTCCCTCACCACCATCACAGACAGCAAAGCCTAGAGAAAAACCCACTACAATTGTAACCACTGTTGAAAAAAAAGCAGCATCTCCCGCACCTGTTCAAGCAAATCCAGTGTCGGTGCCAAATCAGGCAGCATTACTTCAACAACGCGACCGACTGTATAAAGATTTTGCCGGAATTAGCGATGCTTTGAGTCATGGAGAGCAGCCCGATTTACGTCGGGTGAGCCAAATGTTGGAGCAGCAAAAACAGCTGGTCAAAACAGGAACGGTTGCTGCGGATGAAGCCATTTCATATTGCCAGTTTTTAAGGCAAATTTTACCGGCAATGGAACGTCAGATTGACCAAAATATTATAGAGTTAGAGAAGCTTAAGCGTAGCGCTATATAGAAAGTGCAATCGTGATGATAAATAATGTTAATGAACTTCTTTCATAGTAGATTCAAGTTGCTCTAAAAATTCTTCATTATTCATAATCAATCATCCAAATAACCAGACTTAGGTTTATTTTTATCATCCTTAACATCAAACCGAGCAATCAACTCATTGTTCTGGCCCATGATCTGAGCCATGACCTTGTTCTGTTCTCTTCTGTTCTGCATGTAGATTCATTTGAGCTTTCATTGTTTGAAGTAGCTCACCCTGTTTAAGTGATTCTTCAATGTTATTGATTAATCTGTCCTGCTTTTTAATGAAAGCATGATAAAAAATAAAAACTGCCTTAATCAATCTCTTTCAAACAAGCCCGACACATCTTGATTTCTTTGTCATCAACCGTGTAGTCAACTTCAGTAGCACCATACAGGCCGAATAAATACATTAAGAATTGGAGCATAATTTTTTCCAAAAAAAAGTCCCATGCGAGGGATGCATAGGACTAAAATCAGAGAAACTACAGCGTTTCAATTCGTTGGCGCATTCTAAATATGTATTTAAAATATATGAATAGCAAAAACTACCAAAATTTATAAAAGATGAAATTTTATAAATAAAAACCAGAGTATTTTCATGCCTTGGTTTTTATACATATTCTAAAAAAAGAAAAGCCTCGACAAATTAATGACGAGGCTTATATGTCGTAATACTTTCGACAAAATATAAAAATCTTCAATAAAAAAAACCTGCTTAACTCTCCAAAATTAAACAGGTTTAATTGCGCTAATACCTTAGAATTTTTGGAGTTATTATTTGTTTTCAGTGAATATAAAATTAAATTATTTCAACATTGTGAAAATAAAAAAAATATGATTATTAATTTAATTAATCGCATTTTTTTTAATCAGTAATTACTTAACTTCTTTCAAGCAATAACGACATACCTTAATTTCTTCACCATCAATCGTGTATTCAATTTCAGTCGCATCATGAAGACCAAATAAACACCTTAAGAAACAACGAAGCATTACTTTTCTCCATGCAAAAAAAAGCCCACACATGGAAAGACGACGTTGGCTTATAAACTAAAGACCTTGGAAGATCATTCAGAAACTACAGCAGTTTCCGTTGGTTATTTTGTACACTATTCAAGTAACATTCAGTGGCTGAATATACCAAAAATTAAAATATTACCAATTTACTCAAAATTTTATAAAGAATTGATTAATAATATATTAAATATTAAAAAACCCGCTTAATCTGGGGATGTAATTAATCGGGTGAAGTCTTTAATAGCCATTTTATTATTTTTATTAACGCTGTGCTCTCTTGTATGTAGTTAAAAATTACCACTTCAAAGCAAATTACAAAGTATAAAAAATATGCACAAATAGTTTCTGCTCGATTGCTTTAAGTTATTTTTGTTTTTTGTTAGACAGTAATCATTATTAAATCTAATCTGGGTGTCCTGATATTGCTTACACACAAAACATTTCTCAGGGCATTAAAAATGCTCACATTGCTGTGAGCGGTTATGGTACTTCTCGTCTTTCCGAGTGTCAGTCGTTTTTCCCAGCTAGGCGATATATAACTTCGTCTAACCTGATAAAAAATTATTCGGTATTTGCTATTCAAGCAACCAGTTTATTTCGTAATTTTTTGATAAATATCACGTTTAATTCACGACTGATCTGATTTTGAATTGATCACCACAGAAGTTCTATGCTATGGTCCATAGCTACTCACAATCATACAAACCTAACATGCATGATCTGCTTTACTTGCTTTCATTCTAAGTTTTGTTAGAGTTGTCACACCCATGCGAGGTTTTTACTCTAAGGCATATTCTGCTAAGCGACACCAAAGCAGGTTTAAGCTACCATGGTTATGGGGCGTGAACCGCACTTTCTTGGCTTAGGTATTTTCATGACGTAAAAGCCAAAATTCTTGACGTAAATTCTTTGGGTAATTTGGCTTAATTCGCCAATTTAGTCAAACAATCCAAATTTAGCATGCTTTATCATAGGCATGAAAAAAGGGCTTTAAGCTACTGTCTCCGCTTAAAGCCCTTATAATATAACGTTTGGAATCTTGGTAGGTATAAGCAGACTCGAACTGCTGACCTCTACGATGTCAACGTAGAATCTTTTTAAGTAAAACAATAGCTTATTTTAGTTTGGGATAATCTTGGTCTAAACGCGACTTTATCCACAAGTCTTGAAATCCTCGTGTAAGTCTATTTTATCATTTATCTGGCAATATCAAAGATAAATATGGTCGGTTAATTTGAAACATTTTGGTATATGGTGGAACAGCTATCGTAGCGCCTCAGCGTGCATACGAATTGTATTTTAAATATTTGTTTTAACTATATTTATTTTTACACTTAAAAATATGTACTACTAAATGTACCACTAAAAGAAAAAGTGCCTTAAATTTTGGTCTTCTTTTAATAAATTATACCATCAAAGCACAGGTGATACGCCTGACTTTTCGGATAGCCAATATAAGCCCTCACTTGAGGGCTTTCACAATTGCACCATGCTTCGCTTTACAGTCGTTGTATTTACCAACGATATCTACAGCCCATAAAGCAACCGCTTTACCCTGCCCTGATTCAAGTTTTTGCAAATCTGCACATGGCTCAAGGAGGTTCGCTGGCACCACTGGCGATAAGTGAGTTGATTGCTGACACCCCAGCAGCGTCAAAACAATGCTGCTGATACACAGGACGATCAATGATCTTTTGCACTTCACGTGTAACGGTTTCGACTTGCACACGCTGCTCTGATTTTGCTTTTTCATAATCTGCGCTCACCTGGTTAATGGCATTCTGTTTTTCAGCCAAGGCTTTTAAATGTTGCTGTTCAATTTTTTGAATTTTGGCTTGGCATTTAGATTCAGCATCCTGAAGCTTTCCGCTTAAATGATTGGCATAGGCAATTTGCCCGACCCATAAAAAGAAAAAGACCGCAATTGCGATCCAGTATTTGAATTTCCATAGGATTAAGAGTATTGGCATTAATCATCCTCCCCGATCTCAACCATATCCACTGTTTGCCCAGCCAACTCATGATGACAATCTGACAAGAATTGAATCTTTCCATCCG
>NZ_JBIQOB010000036.1:0-16631 GCF_044130285.1 Acinetobacter sp. BSP-28 | reverse complement strand
TAGCCATGCCATCTTTACGTAATGCCATGTAGCAAAGACCTTCTGTCTGTTCTTTCACATATTTAATCGCTTGTGGATTCGATTGCACTGCTGCCTGACAAATCTGTTCTGTTTGTTGATGTACATATTTCAGTGCAAATCCATACTTTTTAAGAGAATTAAAACGATTTAAAAATATAGCTTATTTGCATAAATCAAAGTCTAACTAAAGAAATGGCTAGTGAATACCCACTTATTTTGTAAATACTTTTAGTTAAAGGGGCAATAAAGGCCACTCGAGCAAAAAACCAACCTATATTTCTTAACAAATAATTTAATTACCATATATATTTTACATTAATTTTTATTGCTATTCTTCACTTTAAAAGAGCCTTAGTGTCGTAAAAAATCTTGAAAAAAGTCTGAAATTAGTGCAAATTACACACAATCTTAAAAGTTTCAAAAAATATACAAATAAACACATTATGAATAAAGAATCTTTTGTTTTTTGCATAGGGATAATCTCAAGTATTTTATCAATAGCATGCTCAAATCAAGTGTATGCTGATGATTTATCCTCTTTATTTAGCAAAGCAAAAAAGTTTTCACCTCATCTGCCCCTAGCATATAGTCAACAGGAAATAGCCAAGCAAAAAATTAATCAGGCTAAAGCAGCAAATGAACCCAAAATAAACTTTAGTGCTCAGGAAAAGAAAGGAATAAGTGCACGCAATGGTGGAGAAGAAATTGACTATCGTTTAAGAAATTATGCAATTCAGATGTCATTTCCAATTATTAACAAGTCTATACAAGAAGAAATTTCCTCTGCAGAAATCGCTGAAAAAGTCGCTTTGGTACAATCTCAAGTTACTTATGATGAACTGCTATTAACCATTGTTGATCAATATTTCAAGATCTTAAATCTGGATTCAAAATATCAATTGATGCAGCAACAAAAAAAATTAATTTATGAACAGCAAAGAATGGCTGCTGCCAATTTTGATCAAGGCATGGTTTCCATTACCGATTTAAAAGAAGCTGAAGCCAAACTCGCGACTTTACAGAGCCAAGAACAAAGCCTGTATCTGGAAATAGCTCGAGAAAAAAATATTTTGTCGCAGTTCATAGGAAGCAATGATTTCACAATTCAGCAAATTCAAAACTCTCTCGCTGTGCTTCCTATTTTGTCGATATCAGATCAGGATTTTTTTTCTCAACTTTTGTTAAAGAACAATAAGCAAATTCAAATATCAGAACTCAATTTGGAAGCGACAAAACTAGAGTTAAAACAAGCAAAAGCAGCGAGATACCCAAACTTAAATTTTTCAGCAAAACTCAGCCGGAATTTTGAATCTCAAGATTCGGCTTTTTCAAATAAACAGGATGGCTGGGACTATTTATACGGATTTGAATTGAATGTGCCCATGTATAACTCAGAAACCCATTTTAAGATTAAGGAAAAACAGGCTTCTCTTGATAAAAGTAAGAATGAATTAAACCTGGCCATTCAAAAGCAACGCAGACAAATGCTTGAAAGTTTTTATACCACGCTTTCATCGATGTCTAAAGCCAATGGTATGAAAGAAGCAGAATCCTCTTTACTGGTTGCATGGCAGTCTAATAAACGGGCTTATGAAGTAGGTATGCGTGTGAATGCTGATGTTCTAGAAGCTCAATCAAAATACTTTGAAATAAAACAAGAAAGAATAAGCATGTGGTATGAAGCTTGGCAAAACTACATTAAATGTAAAATTATACTCGGTACATTTACTGATGAAGATTTACTCAATATAGATCAAATTTTTTATGCAAAAAGCTTAGTAAATTAAACGTATATGACAGACAATAAAATGCAAGAGCAAATCATAAAAACACCCGAACCAATTCAACACTGGCTGAATAACCTAAAGCAACTTAACGTTACTGTCATCGATGTTTGCTTTGAAAATTTCTTAAGTTTTGGCACTCAGCAGTTTGCTGAAATTACCCAAGAAGAATGGAACAGTATCAAAAACATGCTGTCTCAGGAAAAACCGATTCATCTTCAAAGTCGGAATTCAGGGTACTTGCTAGGCTATCTGCTTAACCATCAGGACTCTCTATCCTGTTTTGGTCTTTATCTTGCCCCTCCTATTCATGAATCTACCTTAGAAATCATTCGGACCAGTCTGGGATGGTTGTTTTATCAACATCAGACTCAACAGTTACATCAAGCATGGAATTCTGAACAACTGTTGGAAATTTTTGCCCAGGTCGTGAATCAATCAGAATTTCGAATTGCAGCCCAGGAATGGATTAATCAAACCACAACCTTTATTCGAAACCATTTTTCAGAATATGAAAACATTCAATTGAACTATTTTTATGTTCAGCCGGCAGATCGTGTTGAATGGCTGGTTTCGTCAGATTTATCCTGGACCGAAAAAGGTTCTGCAGATATGCAAAAAATGAAGGAAATCGCACTTCAGGCCGTGATGTTGCAGCATGAAATTCATCAGCCGTTATGGTGGGCATATCCCATCTTTAATCAGGGTGTGGTACAGGCTGTGCTGGTAGCAAAAGACCGTAAATTTGAGCAGAAGTCTGATCATACTTCACTCATGATGTATCTGAAGAATAATGTTGATTTAATGCAGCCCTTATTATCATTATGGAAAAATGCCGAGCAAGGTCTGGTTCAACACGGTATTCACGCGGGTCGTCATTTTCTGGGGAAATATACCCAACAAGGTCACTATGCCTGGAAAATAGTCAGCCTGTTATTAGGCATCTTTCTAATCAGTATTACCTTAATTCCTGTCGATAAGCTGGTTACTTCAAAGTTGAATGTTGAGGGAAAAACCAGATGGATTATTGCAGCCCCCATGCAAGGATTTATCACGCAAGTACTGGTACGTCCAGGCGATAAAGTTAGAACCAATCAGACCTTAATCAAACTTGATGATACAGACTTAAAGATTCAACTGGCTGAACAACAGAGCTTACTCGATCAGGCACAGCATCAATTTCGTGTCGCTATGGCTGAACAGAACCTGACAGATAGCGGTCTCGCTGCCAATCAGATAAGACAGCAAGAAGCTAAAATACAAACCATTCAAAGAAAATTGATACAGACAAATGTTGTTTCACCCTTGCATGGGACAGTGATTGACGGGGACTGGGTACAGCAAACGGGAACACCTATAGAAACAGGAAAAGAGCTGTTTCAAATCGCATCGCAGGATGCTTATAAGGTCATATTGCATGTTGCAGATCAAGACATTCATATGGTTAAAACCGGACAGAATGGTGTTTTAAAACTCACCAGCTTTCCTGATCAAACCTTCAAATTCAAGATCACGCGAATTATGCCGGTTGCTGCCGTGCAGAATAATGTCAATGGATTCAGGGTTGAAGCAGCCTGGCAAAACTCTCCCCCTGCCCTCACTCCAGGCATGCAAGGGGTAGGGAAAATTACCGTGGGTAAAACCAATCTTATATTCCGCTGGTCAAGAGATTTCATCAACTGGATGAAACTCAAAATCTGGTCTAGCTGGTAATCACATGCAAAGCCTGTTTTCTGAACATTGGCATGTAGTTCGCCATCTAAGACCTCAGCTACGTCAGAATGTAGAAGTATTGCCACGAATCTTGCGCGGGAAATCATGGTTCCTGCTGTTTGAACCAATGTCTCAACGCTTTGTTCGGGTCAACCCCGAAACCTGGTACGTGATTACTTTGCTGGACGGTCAATTGAATGTTGAGCAAATATGGGATAAGGCAGCAGAATATATTGAACAGCAAAATATTCAGTTTAATCAGCAACACAGAGCCATCAGCCAAAACGAATTGGTTCAGTTACTCAGCCAATTGTACAGTAATGACCTGCTACAGACTGAAGTTTCTTTTGATGCCGAGGAAATGTCCAAACGCTACAAGAAACACAAATTCAATAAACTCAAACAGTCTTTTCTGAATCCGATCAGTCTGAAAGTTCCACTTATCTATCCGGATGCCTTTTTCAGTCGATGTAAAAAACTTTCACGCTCCATATTTAATGTATGGGGAGTTGTGTTGTGGCTCATCATTGTTATTCCAGCTTTGTTGCTGTTGGCAGAAAACTGGCAGAGTCTAAGCAGCAACTTATCAGACCGGGTTCTCGCCACCAGTAACCTTTTTATCCTTTGGCTGACCTATCCCATTGTAAAAATTATTCACGAATTTGCACATGGACTTGCCATAAAAGCCTGGGATGGAAATGTCAGGGAAATGGGCCTGATGTTTATTCTGTTCATCCCCATCCCCTATGTAGATGCTTCATCTTCTTACCATTTTGTCTCCAAGTGGCAAAGAATTGCTGTTTCTATTGCTGGAATCATGACGGAACTGTTACTTGGTGCTATTGCGATCTACTTATGGGTTTCTACCGAAACAGGCCTCATCCATGCCTTTGCTTATAATGTCATCTTCATTGCCGCCGTTTCCACGGTACTGGTTAATGGTAATCCCTTGATGCGCTATGATGGCTATTACATTCTTTCAGACCTGCTAGAAATTCCAAATCTTGCAGGTCGGGCAACCAAATACTGGGTTTACCTTTCAGACAAGTATATTTTAGGAGCCAGTACTGCTCAGCCGCCCTTTGCCTCGGAAAGAGAAAGGTTCTGGCTTATCGTGTACGGATTTTTCTCTCCCCTGTACCGGATTAGCATTATGCTGGGGCTAATCTGGTTTGTGGCACAAAAATATTTCATGTTTGGTGTTTTGCTCGCCATTATTTCTGCATTTATGACCATTGTCATGCCCATATACAAAGGCATTAAGCATATTTATCAGGGGGCAAGTTTGTCCAAATATCGCGACCAGGCCATTCAACGTTTTCGTTGGATCATGCTATCCCTTATTTTCATCCTCTGCATTTTACCATTTCCCTATTACACTACTCAGCAAGCAGTGGTCTGGTTACCCGAGGAATCCATGATCCGGGCCATGGAATCAGGCAGTGTAAAAATAATTCATCTTAAGAATAATCAAATTAAAAAAAATCAGATTCTTTTTACTCTGGAAAATGCGGAACTCACTGAAAAATATAATTTGCAAAAATTACAGGTTGAAGAAGCGGACTATAAAATTCGGCAGGCTTCACTCGATGATGTGCAATTGCGTGAAAAACTAGAATTACAGAAACAAGGTCTCGATCAGCAGCTTCTGCAATATCAACTCAAAGTAAATCAACTAAATATACATAGCCCGATTGCCGGTCACTGGTTTGCAAAAGATCATATCGAGTTGGATCAGCGATTTTATAAACGCGGTGATATTATCGGTTATGTCATAGACCAACCTGCTCAGCTTATTCGTAGTGCCGTCGTCCAGCAAGATTATGAATTGATACAGAACAGGTTGAAAGGCATTGAAATCCGGTTTAAAAACCATTTTGATTCCATTTACACAGGAAACATTGTCAGAAGTACGCCTCAAACCCAAAAGAAACTTTTCTCCTCGGCTCTGGGCAGTCAGGCAGGCGGCAACATTACGGTAGACCCGACAGATCAGGAAGGTGCTTCTGCCTTACAGAACTATTTTGATCTCGATATTCAGTTGTCTAAACCCATAGACTCGAACGTGTTTGGGGATATTGCATATATACGATTTGACTTGGGCTATTCACCTTTAGCCTTGCAATGGATCAGAAAATTGCGTCAGTTATTCTTGGAGCAATTCTATGTCTAACCTGAGCGTGATTAAAAATCTGTCCTTGCATCCGTTTTATTTGTCCTATGTTTCAAGAGAAGAACAGCAGGATCAGGAATTACATAAATTTGAGATTTTTTTTGCAAATTTGATGGGATGGATTCCTGCGAAAAAAATTTCACGAAAAGTTATACAGCAATTTTCCCAAAAAATTGTTGTGCATAAGGCTGCGCTTAGCCAACTGGATCATCAGCAACTGGTCAAAACGTTTAATGAAGCTTTGAGCATATTATCAACAGTCAAAGCCAGCTATGACAATGTGGCCATTGCCTTTGCCTGTATAGGTGAAGCCATTTCAAGAGTGTTTAAGATCTACCCTCATCCGGTCCAGTTTATGGGAGCCTATATTCTTTTAACTGGCCGGCTCGCAGAAATGCCTACAGGTGAAGGTAAAACACTGGTTGCTGGCATAGCGGCAACGTTTATGGCAGCTACCGGCAATTATGTCCATGTACTCACGACTAACGCTTATCTTGCGCAACGTGATGAAGAAGAATTGCGTCCATTATTTGAATTTTTCCATTTAAGTAGTGGCTCAATTAACAGTGAAATGGAATTTCCTGAACGAAAGCAGAATTACCAGAAACGGATTTGCTATGTCTCTGCCAATGAAATTGTATTTGATTATCTTAAAGATCATATCTCGGGCAAAGGCACCCAGCCGCGTCAGATTGAAAATTTACGCAATTTAAGTTTTGGGCAGTCTGCAGCAGAAGACATGATTGTTCCTGCCCTGCACTTTTGTATTGTAGATGAAGCTGACAGTGTATTTATTGATGAAGCTCAAACGCCAATGGTCATTTCACAGGAAGCTGAAGGCTTGATCGAACCGGAGGTGATTCACTGGGCTATTGCACAGGCCAGACAACTTCATCCAGATACTGATTTTGAAATTCGGGAAGCCGAACACCACATTCACATTGAACATATTCCTGAACAGAAGCAGGTTGCCCTACCCGATGCCATCCGCCCGATTTGGTACAATCATGCCTGGAAAATGCTGCTGGTTCAGCAGGCATTGACGGCATTACATCTTTATCATAAAGACCAGCAGTATATTATTCAGGACAATAAAATACAGATTGTGGATGAAAGCACAGGCCGGATCATGGCGGATCGCTCATGGGAACAGGGACTGCACCAACTGATTGAAGCCAAAGAAGGTGTTGAGCTGTCTAAAGGGCGAGATACGCTGGCAAAGATGACCTTTCAGCGGTTTTTTAGAAGATATCTGCTTTTATCTGGCTTAACGGGTACGGGACTTGAAGTTTCCCGTGAACTCTGGATGATCTACCGTTTAAAAGTCTGTCAGATTCCACCCAATATTCCCTCTAAACGTCAGCAGTATAAGCACCGCTACTTCAAAACCAATGAGCAAAAATATAAGGCCATTGCCAGTCATGCACAGTCTGTAGCCAAGCAGAATCGTTCGGTATTGATTGGAACCCGAAGCATCGAAGCATCGGAATCCATTTCTGAAGCCCTGACGAGGCTAGACATTAAACATATTGTTCTCAATGCTCGACAGGATGCTCAGGAAGCAGCAATCATTGCCGAAGCAGGTCATAGCGGTAAAATTACCGTAGCCACTAATATGGCAGGTCGCGGCACAGATATCAAACTGCGCCCTGAAACCAAACAGGTTGGTGGCTTGCATGTCATTTTGACTGAATTCCATGAATCAGCGCGAATTGACCGGCAGCTTTATGGCCGCGCCGGCCGTCAAGGAGATCAAGGCTCGTGTGTAGCCTATGTCTGTGGCACGGATGATTTATTACAACAAAATGCCAGATGGTTTGTGTGGTTGCTCAACCTCATGCCTCTTGTTTTTATACAACATTATTTACTCACTCTTGCAGTGAAACACATGCAGAAGAAATGTCAGAAACGTGCTTACCGTAACCGGATAGCCATGTTTAAACAGGACAAAAAACTCAATTCACAAATTGGTTTTGCGGGGAAAATTTACTAAATGAAATACTCACTTCTCTTACTTGCAGGCATCAACTGCCCTATTTTTGCAAATACGGTTAACTTTGCCTGCATGGTTCAGCCTGCGCAGATTGTAGAAATCAGAAGTCCTGTGACCGGTACTTTACAACAGTTACATGTCAAGGCTGGAAGTCCAATCAGAAAAGGGCAGATTCTGGCTCAGATAGAAGCCAATGTTGAAAAGTCAGCCACCCAGACTGCTTATTACCGTACTCAGGTAAAGGGAAATGTCGCAACAGCTCAATCCAAAATTACTCACGCTACAAAAAAAGCTGAGCGTATGAAGCAACTGAGTGCTGAAAATTTTGTTTCAAAGCAGGCTTATGATGATGCAGTCAATGAACTGAGCCAGGCTCGAGCCGAACTTCAATTGGCCAAAGAAAATTTGAAACAGGCAGAATTTGAATATAAGCAAAGTCAGGCTGACTTGAATCGCAGAAAAATTTACAGTCCGTTTAATGGGGTGGTCATGCAGCAATACATTTATGCCGGTAGCATGGTTGGGCCGACTGAAGGAAAAAATCCTATTTTAAAAATAGCCCAGACTGATCAATTTAAAATTAATGCGATTGTTCCTTTAAAATATTTTCGCTCAATTAAAAAAGGCCAATCGGTCAAGATTGTCCCTGAGGCACCATTTGACAAATTTATAACAACTGTAAAGCTTGATCATGTTGATCAGGTCATTGATGCCAGTTCTGGAACATTCAGTGCAGGTACTACAATTTTGAGTAATTCCGTAAAATTCCCAAGTGGAATTCGTTGTAAGATGTACTTATAAAGTACATCTTACACTTAGAGTTATTTATTCACTTTTTGATAGGGAGGTAATGCAGTGCCTGCTTCTCTGACCAATTCCATTAATACCTGATATTCTTTATAGCTATCATTTAAATATTCAAGTTCAGCATCTCTTTTTTCATTAATCAGAATGTTTTGATGAAATTGATAACGCTGTTGAAGATAGTTTTTGTCCAATCCTAAAGCAATAATCATGAGTTCTTGTGACCAATGCATTTGCACTAAAATATTATCTAAAGCATCTCCATAAGCCCATGCTTGCAGACTTTGCAAATGACCATTTGAAAAATGTTTATGTAAAAATTTCACAAATTTATCAAATTCCTGGAAAAACTTTTTTACACCGTATGCACTTTCCCATTTACAACGGATAAAATCAAAATTTAGATCATATGTACCATGCGATTCTCTTGTTATATCTCAAATATTTGGTATATCAATTCTAAATTTTAGTTTCTTTCCAAATTTCTCTTTTAACTCAGGTGTTAAAAAGTGATTAGACAGATCAAACGAAAAATCTATATTGTGAGATTCAATAAATCCCCAAAGAATAAATTAAAGTTGGTAGAAAATATTCCGTGTTTCACAAATAAAATTAAAAAATCTATGTGTATTATTTACCGCAGTCTTGGCATCTGAATCATTTTCGTCAAGTTCCATAAAATCATATTTTTTACAAAATATATGTAATTCATACTTTTTTAACAGTGGATGCTGTGAACACCATAAATGGAATAATTCTTCTGCTTTTTTTATATTCCGAGGTGCCTCAATATTCTCTAAATCAAAGCTTTGTTGTTCGGAACTTAAAGGTTTTAAATAAGACGTTAGAACCTGAGCAACTGCTTCATCTGGAACTTGTAAAATACTAAAGCCCCATACGGCAAAGCGCGGTTCGTAAAAACCTACCCCCGTTTCCTTAACGGCCTCATAAAAAACGCGATACAATGCATCGCCTTGAGCAATATGGTCAAAATGATCCAGCTCTAAAACAGCACAAGGGTCGGCTAAAAGAGCTTGCTGTAAGTTAACACACCATTGTTTTGTTTCTTCAGGGAAAGAATCACTATAGGCGTCATCAATCAAGCCCAGTCTCTAATCTTTTTTCCCTTAGGTGAAGTATTTCTATGCTTTTGATAAAGCTCATAGGCTGTACGTTCAGTTTCATTCAAGTTTGGAAATTTTCCTGTAACTTCAGGCTCCCACAAATAGACTGCACCTAATGACATTTGATTTTCCCTAAATTATTTAAAAATTTTAATCTAAAAAAAGAGATACCCACTTATGGATATCTCTTTTACTTTGTTATATCAATTTTTTCCAGTTCAGCTGGGCTTGCAATTCCAGTGCCTTAAGCCAGGCATCAGATTGTTTTTGCTCACGTAGTATTAGCCATTCATCATCTTCATCCTGACTTGATTTCAGAATATTAAAATCAAGAGTGCTATTAAACTGAATTGGGCATGCCCACTGCGCTTGTACAGCTAAAGATACAGAAGAAACGTGATTGCTCCATGCAGAAACAAAGCCATTTAGCAGTTGCCATGGTGTTGCACATGCCGTGCCACCCAACATATTCACCTGAATGCTAGTCAGTTTGCTTGCACTGTGCTGATTACTTTGCTCGACCGCAGTAGCCCGAACCTGAACACTCATGTTCTGACTACTATTACTTGCAAAACGTAATTGGGTTGTATCCCACTGGCTGATATCAATCCACTGCTGCACTGACTGAACCGTGATATAGCGAGTACCGTCAGTCAACACAGTACCCTGACTTAATCCGGAAATTTCCAGTTTGATCGTTTCAGAACCATCCAGATCTGAAGAACGTGCTGCCAGCACAGGTAAATAAGTCGTTTGACCGATTGCCGCATAAACAGTATTTGCCGTAGAAATATACGTCTCTACCAGGCGAATATTGCTAATAAAGGCACTACGACCAGCTAAATTACCTTCAAGTTGAATGCGAAGTACGCGCTCTTTGCCATTACCATTGAAGTCAATATTATATTGCTGCCAATTTAATGCCATCAGATCGCTTGCCGCATCGAAAGATGCAATACGTTGCCCATCCAGGTAAATACCGACTCGACCATAATCCGCGATAAGACCTGGCAAGCCTGCCATATCCAGACTCAAGTTATAGACATTACCATCCATGGTACTGATACTTCTCTCAATGGCATTTTGCTGATACAGGGTATCCTTGCCGTCATTCAGTCGAATCCAGGCATTTGATGTTTTATCCTGTAAGCTAACCACTTTTCCTGAAGTATTTTTAATCTGGTCACCAGCATGCCATACCTCAAAGGCATTAAGTTTCAGTGACTGGTCACTGCGTCCTGTCCAACCATCAAGATTACTCATGTATAGCACCGTTGCATTTTTATTCAGTATGGCGTTATACACCCCACTCCATTCGGTTTGGAACATCTGGAAACTGGTTAAAGCATTTTGCGACTGCTGCGTTTCCAGAACAGGGGCATCTGCTAAAGCATCAATCTGTAATTTCAGCTCGTGAATTGCAGTTGCAATATCACCATTTGAACGTTCAATGCTACTTGCAACGACTTGAACATTAATTTCACCACTGAAATCTTTAGGCGGAGTCAGCTGCAGAGTTTGCACATTCCAGCCGGTAATATCTGCTACAGTTTTCTGTTCAGTCACAATAAACTGATGTGTACCATCTGTGAGCTGACTACCCACAGGCAATCCAACCAGAGCAAGTTTCAACTGCTCCGATCCATCCGTATCCTGCAATGTTGCCCGCAATTCAGGCAGTAACATGCTTTGATCTTCTTTACCCGTATTCAAGGATTTCTGGGTTGAAAGCACAATATTATCAATCATTGCTCCACGACCACTTAAGTGAGTCAGTGGTGCATCAATACGAATCTGAATATTTTGTGCTTTGCCCGTACCCACAAAGCTGAACTGAACATTTTTCCAGTTCAACTGGTCATTTGGACTAGTATTGGCATAAGTCGCAATGCGTTTACCATCCACATAAATTGCAATTTGGGTAAAGCATTCACTGAAGCCTAAACGACCTGCATAGTCGAAGCTCAAGTTATAGCTGCGGCCAAGTTCAGTTTCGACATTTCGAGAGATCCCGAGAGTCTGAGCCTGGAACAAGCCAGCATCGTTCAATTCTAGCCAATTTTGACCATTGCCCGCTTTTGCCTGTACAGTTTTTGCTATAGCAAAAGCGTTGTCCATACGGTCATTATTGCTCCAGATTTCAAAACCGTCCGTACCAAACAGATTGCAATCCAGCCCTTTCAGTAAGGTCCAGCCTTCAAACACATTCTGTTCAAGAAGCGTGGATGTTGAATCTTGATTGACGGCAGTTTCCCATCCTGTCTGGAAGATAATTTCCTGAGTCGTGCTTGAACCTACAGATACAACAGGTTGATCCACAACAGCTTCTACTTCAATGTTCAGATATGCAGATTCGCTGTAGAACTGACCATCAAATGCTTTATAGCCAATTTGGGCATAAATCTGCTTGATATTGCCTATACCAGCAATGAAAGCATCACTTGCTTCATTAGCAGCAGGAACAAACCGGATATGCCCTGCATCAAAGTCTGCTTGACCAAGTAAAGTCAGAGAGGAAACCCCAATCCATTGATTATCCTTAAACTGTTGCAATAACCCGCGCTCAGGCAGTGAACTGATCAACAGTTTTAAAGTGTCGCCATCTACATCACTTAAAGAGAAATCAGACCATTTCAGGATCAATGCCTGATCTTCCTGTCCTTTAACAGCATTAGATTTTGCTATAGGCATGTCATTGACTGGGTTGATCGTAATATTGACATTCACAATCTGAGACTGGGCCTGACCGTCCGTGACAAAGTAACTGAAACTGTCTGTTCCATAATAATTTGCAACTGGCTGATACTGATAGCGTCCATCTGCAAGCTGAACCAATTGACCATGTGTTGGCGCATTGGCAATCACAGAGGTTAAGCTGTCGCCATCTACATCGGAAGCAGTCTGTAACGGGTTAAAGATAAGTGCTGTATCTTCATCAGTCACCAGATTCTGGGCAGACAATACCGGTGCATCGTTCACAGCATTGACAATAATCAGAATGTTTACGGTTTCTGAATTGAGCTGACCATCTGTCACGTAATAACTGAACTTCACTTCACCATTGAAATTCGGCTCTGGAATGAAGTGATAATAACCGCCACCTGTTGCTGTAAATTGTCCATGAAGCGGTGCTTCAGTAGTGACGATACTTAACTGATCACCCTCAACATCGTAAGCATTCTCCAGCAAATTCAGCATTAACTGACCATCTTCCACCATGGAAATAATACGTGGTGTCAGTGTAGGCTTATCGTTCACTGGAGTAACAACCAGCAGCACATTTACCGTTTCAGACTTTAAAACCCCATCCGTCACATAATAGCTGAAGATCACTTCACCATTAAAATTCGGCTCTGGAACATAGTGATAAATTCCCGGCAATGTTTCGGTTAATTGTCCATGCAATGGTGGATTCACAACCACTGCTGTCAGATGATCTCCCTCCACATCTTTTGCGTTGCTCAATAAACTGAAGACAATTTCTGTATCTTCTTCCAGTGTCTTGATCATCGGAGATGCCACAGGTGCATCATTCACTGCGCGGATGACTATAGATACCGTTACGATTTGAGAGTTCAGTTCACCATCACTCACCAGATAACTGAAACTGTCAGTGCCATTGTAATTTTCATAAGGCACATACAGATATGCACCGGTAGAGATTTGAGTTAATCGTCCATTCTGAGGTTGCGCCACAATGACCGCCGTCAGGTTGACGCTGTCTATGTCCGATGCTGTAGCAAACGGATTGAAAATCACGGATGTATCTTCATCCGTTACCAGCTGCTGAGTGCTTAGTTCTGGAGCATCATTCACAGCATGAATCACAATATTGACAGAAACAACTTGTGAACTTAATTCACCATCGCTCACGCTATGGCTGAAGCTGTCAGTACCATGGTAATGGTCAGCTGGAACATATTGATAGCGTCCATCTGCAAGTAACTCAAGTCGTCCATGCGCTGGTTGAGTCACGACAACTGCGGTGAGCGTATCGGCATCTTCATCATGCGCTGTTACCAGCAGGTCAATGACAATACTGCGATCTTCATCGGTCACAATATTCTGGCCAACTAACTCTGGCGCTGTATTTGATGCCAATACCTTAATGCTGAAGGTATAGGTCTCAGATGTCGCCTCACCATCAGAAAGCACAATACTGAAGCTGTCCGTACCGACAAAGTCTTTATCAACTAAGTAAATATACTGACCTGTTTGTGCATCAAAACTGATCGCCCCAAACTCAGGCTGTAAAGTGATTGAAATCTGAATATCATCATTTTCAATGTCTTGTACATACTGATCGAAATCCAGTACTAAAGGCTGTCCTGCAATGATTTCCCATTCAGGTTGCTGCACAAATTCAGGAGCATCATTCACAGACTGAATATCGAGTTTTACCGTTGCTACTTTAGATTCTGTGCCATCAGTCATCACAAAGTAATAACTAAATTGGTCTTCGCCAAAGTAATTTGCATGTGGTGTGTAGCTAAATTCACCATTGGCTTTCAGAATCAGTTCACCATGTTGTGGCGCATTGACCAGGATCACATTATCTACCGTCTGATGAATCAGCACATCATTATTCAGGACATTGCCTGAAAGAAGAGTGTCTTCATTCAGCTTGTACTGATCATTGATAGCCATGCTTTCAGAAACAATACGAATGTTGCTGAGTGTCACATGGCTGTCAGCCTCACCAAAACCAAGCAAGTCGAAAGATAACAAGACTTCACGACCCACAAGTGCCTGATCCAGGTTAATGAAGAAGGTTTGGGTTCCATCTGCATTGATGATGCGCTCAATACCCTGAGCAAGTGAATATGTTCCATTTGTCTGCAAGTTAAACAGTGAGTCAGTATTGTTTAAGTCATTCACTTTAAACAATGCTTCACCTGTTCGAGCATCCAATAATGCGACTTCAAAGGCATCGTCAGGACGGTTGTTATAGTCTGACAGTTGCTGATCTTTCACTGTAAAGGTCAAAACACGATCGTATTCACCCACTTTGAAGGCTTGGGAAAGGTTGGTTTGCTGATTAGCACTTTCATTAAGCTGAACATCCTGACCATTTAGGATGATTTCGCCCTGATTAAACCAGTTACCAATCTGAGTACCTGAATTTACATTCTGGAACTGATCATTAATTTGAACAGGTGCTTGCCATGCATAACCTGGAGCCTGGTAAGATGTTTCATCATATGCCTGACCAGATAACCATGCCAAGTATTTAGCATCATTGGCATTTGGTAAACGGCGTTGCCCCTCATTGATATTCAAGGACATAACATCATCTGCAGTACGATGACTTACACCTAGTACGTTACCAATTTCATGAATTAACACAGTTAATAAATCAATTTTATTATCTGCTTCACTGCCAGATTTTGCATCGAAATTATAATTTGTTGAACCTAAATTAAATTCTTCATTTAAGTTTGGTGTCGCGTCTACAAACCAGCCCCAGCCTGCAGCATTCAATGAAACAGTAATATGTGTATCTTCTGTAATAGCTACAATATTGTCTTTTAACGTTCCTAATTGAATACTAATTTGATCCAGATCAGATTGTTTAGCACCTGCATTTAACCAATATTGTTCTGCAACATTATATAACTCTTCCAATTGAACTGACGTAATAGAGGTTATTACTTCGCTTACTACTGGTAAAGTCACAACTAATTGATGCTGGACAATATTATTTGCTTTTACCGTATCTATTACAGATTGAATAGCAACATCATAAGGTTTATTTAGGTCTAAAGGCTTTAATATCTCTTCCCTCGATTTTTCAACTATTTTAACCTCAATAAGTTTCCCATCTTTATATATTTTTTCAAATCCTAGAAAACTTTGAGGAAGGAATTTGATTTCTCCATCAACCTCCACGCCTTTTGAAATTGCAATATATAAATCATCCGATAACCAATCATTTGGTGACCATGAATCTCCATATTTTGCTAAATTGGATTGATTAAAATTCATTTGCTCAATTGTATTTTTAATGGCTGGATCTGTTGCCATCTTAGCTAGAGCATTTGCTAAATCCCAAGATCTACTCGTCGATAGCTCCCCTGAAGCCACCGTTGGAATAATAGTATGTTGGTAATTCCCTCCATAATAGTCAATTGAACTATTTGTCCTTAACAAATCATTCATCAATGTACTCGTATTTTTTTCATAATTGAGAATGTCATCTTTTAACTTCTCAATTTTTTCAAAATCTGCCTCAGTTAATAACTCTGGATCTTTAGTAGATAACTCATTTAGTTCAGATTTCCATTTTGATACGCTATCATTTAAATAAGCATAAACAGGTCCAGTTTTATATCCATAAGTACTATCCCATTTAATATCTCCTGACATGGTAGTTGGAACTCTCGAACCATCAATGTCTGCATAGATAATTACATCACCACGATTAATCGCATTTTTCCCATTCACAAATGGATTTGGGTAACCAAAAGTTAGCGCATATAGCATCTCTTTACCCGTGACAGGATCGATCTGGCTTAATGATCCATAACCCATCTGCTGTCCCTGTGAAGAGCTTGGCTTATGTGGACTGTTAGGATTTGATTTAAGTTCAATATCCTTAACAATAGCTGCCCCTCTTAAATCATCAGGTAAATCTTTAATCATCTGATCACTACTGGAATAAACATTTTTGGCTGTTTTTTCCATTTGCTTCAACACATCCAACCCATCATTGCCTGTGCTGCTACCAGCATTCATTGGACTAGTTGATGCACCACAATTGGTATTATGAACCCAGAATGACCGTGTCCCGACATAGTAGGTATGATAATCTTCAACTTCAAAATTATAGACATCAGCGAGATATGGAATATATTCACTTTCTCCTTGTTCATTCTCAGAACGATAAGAATTATAAGCAAACTTCCCATTTATCCTTCCTGTTTCTCTAATAGTATTCAAATCAAAAGCTGAACCATAGCCATCGCCTTCAGGATCTAATGCCCATGCAATATGCGCTTCCTCTGTTTGATATAATTGCG
>NZ_JBIQOB010000035.1:0-17536 GCF_044130285.1 Acinetobacter sp. BSP-28 | reverse complement strand
TTCATCTTCTTTAAAAAAAATGAATGAAGAAAAAGACAATGAAAAGACTCAGATGCTGTGGGATGTTAATCCGGAAGTGGTCGAAAACTACTGGTCAAGCACGCAGCGTGATTAAAAAAATATGTAAAAAATGGGCTCGCTCCCATTATAAAAAGAAGTGCTTAGCGAGAAGTACTTCAAAATTAGAAAAAAGGAAAATAACCATGAATAAGACCATCAAAACAATCGCCTTATCTGTTGCCTTCGTGTCTAGTGCAGCCATGGCAAATCCGCAAGGCAACCACGTCACTGTAAATACAGGTTTAGACGCTACTTTGGCCACTGTATCTCAACATGCTAAAAATGGTACTGCGCTTAACCTTGCCATTAATACCGCTACTGTTGATGCAACAGTCAACGTACACGGGGCGTATAATTCACTGAATAATGTGGGAGACAAACTCGCAGTAGAAACTTCAGCAATTGGTGCGGTAAACACCGGTAGCATTAACTTACAACAAGGCAATCTGAGTGCTGTGAATACGGGTACATTAGAGAAAACTTTTGATGCTGAAAAAAATGCAGAGGGTTCTTTGGAACAATGGAATTCTGAGCGTTCATCGGAGTTTGAAAGTTCTATCAGTACATCGTTGAATACTGACACTTATGATCAGTTCTCTGAAACTCTGAGTAATTACACTGCAGCGAATTTAGCCTTTAATTCAGCAGCTATTGATGCATCTGTAAATGCAAGAGGATTCGAGAATCATATTGATGGCATCAAAACTTCAGCTATTGGTGCTGTGAACACTGGTAGCATTACTGTGACCGTAAAGTAAATCCACCGTTCAATATGATCCAGGGTCTAACTATTTGCGGATAGTTAGACTTTTTTATTTTAGTACAAAAAATGTTTATTGAGTATTGCTCTATAATAGAGTCAACCTACTGCAAGATAATATTTGGTCTGAAAATTAGATCGCTATAAAAAAACACTTACAAAAAAAGAGCGCCTGAGCGCTCTTTTTAAATTCAGTTGAAATCTTAGTCACGGACAAATTCAACAGTACCATTTTCCAAAGATTTAACACGTGCTAAAGATTCAACACGGTAACCTTTATCCAATAACAATTGGCGACCAGGTTGGAAAGATTTTTCAATCACAATACCAATACCCACAACTTCAGCATTTGCCTGATGAATTAAATCGGCAAGACCTAAAGCTGCCTGACCATTTGCCAGGAAGTCATCAATCACTAAAGCTTTATCACTTGAATTGATGTGCTTGTTTGAAATAGCAATCGTGCTTTCAGTTTGTTTAGTGAAAGAGAACACTTTAGAACGGTATAAATCATCTTTTAAAGTTAAAGATTGATATTTACGTGCAAAGATCACAGGCACACCAAGTTCTAAACCGGCCATTACTGCTGGAGCAATACCAGAAGCTTCAATGGTGATAATCTTAGTGATCCCTGCATCTTTAAAGCGGGCAGCAAATTCTTTACCAATCTGTTGCATCAATACAGGGTCAATTTGATGATTTAAGAAAGCATCAACTTTCAGAACTTGATCAGATAGAACGATACCTTCACTTAAGATTTTCTGTTCTAGTGCGTGCACGGGAGAATTCCTCTAAGGGCAGATGCTTTTTCAAGCAAAAGCGTATTTTAAAAAGGCTCTCGAAAAATGCAAGCGAAATTGATCAAATTGATTAATTCGTTGCGCCTTTATAACCTGTTAACAGTAACCCATAGGAGCTTTTACCATCTTGATGGGTCACTTTCACGGGAGTATAGTCCAGTTTAGGTGCTAACCAGAAAACAGTATCGCGATTCGGCTTTTTATGCTTCAGCACCACTTTAATGGTGTCGAAAGTGCCATAAGCGGTTTTTACGGTTTCATTGCCTTGTTTGATAAAGTGACGTGATTCCACTTCTTTGGCATCGGCAATCGCATAACTTGATTTTAAACTTGAAGATTTTAAATCTTCACGTAATTGCAACTCGGCATTCAGCTCATCTAGAACACCCGCTTTCCAGTCAAAAGCATAAGCTTTTTTATCTTTTTTGGTGTGAATGGTTTTGGTATTCGGGTTGAAATCAATACTCATGGTACTGTTATGTACCAGAATCTTGCTGTGACGGCTAAAACTGTGAGAAAGAATATCGCCACTATCATTGAAGCTAAAATGGCTGGTTTCAGTAGCAGATGCCATGGCGCCGGCTTTTGCAGCAAAGACATAAGACCAGTTATTTCCCGACTGGCTTAAAGTACGTGTAGCCGAGCCCATATTTTTGCCATTATAGTTAAATTGATAACTTGCCTGGAATGGACTCATGGCACATGCTTGGTTTGAGACCCCAGCGAACAACAGTGTAGTTGTTAGACCAGATGCGAATGCAACTGTTTTCAATACCTTGTGAGCCATAAGTTAGAGTGTTCCTATGCAGTCTTAATAAAATGTAAACTTCTGCGTAGATACCATTATGCCTGTTGAATATAGAGATAAAATTCGAAAGTTTATGTAATCTGTAGCTTTAGTGTAGTTTTTTTAGTTAAAACTACAGATTTTAATCCACAAAAACTATTCAGCTTATTTTTGCTTAACCGGACTGACTTTACTGTCCTGGTATTCTTCCTCAATCTCCCAGACATTTATTGGTTCTTCGGACATTTTTCTGAATAATGCAGTCAGGTTGACATTACCCATCACCACCAGTTCGGCTTCACGTAAAACGGCATGGTTGACATGAACTTTTGCTAAAGTATCAATAATAGAGCGCTTTTTACCTAACCATCGGTTTAAATCCAGATGCAATAAGTCATCTTTAACTTTAATGACATTCAGCTTCTCAAGGATCATGCCCAAAGGATCTTTATCGAGTACTTTTTGATAGAAAAATAAAGCAAATTTTACCGCAAGTTTCTGGAAGATATTTTTGAATTTGGCATCAATGACTTGGGTGTCGCTGATCTGTTCAAACACTATCAGCTGAGTATCTTTGTTCAGTTCCATCTGTACCAGTTTCAAATCGACTGAAAGGGTAATGTATAAACCCTTCACATCAAGCGTTGCATATAAACGTAGCCAGTCTTCATGCAAGTCGGCATGTAGATCTTTCAGCATGGAAACATTGTCGGTGACAAAGCGCTGAAAAGTGGCATTTAAAAAAACTTGAGATAGGGGGAATTCACGCTCATCTTCAATAAACCCTTCAGCCTTTTGGTACACCTGGCGTATACGTTTAGAGATATTGGATAGTAGCGTTTGCATATAAGGCATCCCAGCGAGTTAATCTTCTTAAACTTCGATAGATTTTGTCGAAAGTATTAAAAATACAGATATTCCACCTTGCAGTTTAGCAAAATTAATTGCACCATTTTCATGATTTTAATTGTCTACAGCGTGCTTGTTGATTGAGTTCTCGTTTTTTCATTCAAAAGTAGACGTTGTGTTTATTTTATACTGCTTTTATGCAGTTTGGGGACCAGACATATTGTCGGTTTAATGTGATGCTTAAGAAAATCAGTTTCGCACCTTTAATGCATGCATGGTGGAAAGATCCAATTTTCACAAGCGCAGTGATTTTAGCTGCTCTTTTGCATTTGATTATTTTGACCTTGCAATTTGCCATGCCTGCAGAAAGTGATGCCGCAGTCAAGGAAATCGCTGTTACTTTACGTCCAAGTCAGGACAAGGTGGAGCATGCAGATTTTCTGGCACAGGCAGATCAGCAAGGTTCTGGAACCTTCCGAGAAGCACATCGTATGTCGAGCAATATGCCGGCAGCGATGATTGAACAAACGACCGGTGAACAGCAGCAGGAAACTTTGGAACGTTTACAACAAAAGCGTGAACTCAGCTTTGAAGAAAAAGTGCTGATGACTACCTTAAGTTGGAAGAAAGAAGCTGAACAGAATCAGCGAAAAAAAGCCATGCAAGAGCTGAATAGCCAGTTTCAGGCCAAAGCAGCCATGGTGGCAAGTTTAGAAGCACAATATTTACAAAGACAGCAAAACTTTAGTCGTCAGCAAAAAATCAAAACGGTGGATGGGATACAAGCCAAACAGGATATCTCAGCCGCTTATTTGGAAAAATTCCGCCAGAAAGTTGAATTTTACGGTAACCGTTATTATCCCGATGCGGCCAAAGTGCAACGCCTCGCCGGGGAGGTTCGTTTAATGGTGATCTTAAATAAAAGTGGTGGGATTCGTGCCATTCGCCTGATTGAAAGTTCTGGGCATGCTTTATTGGATGAAGCTGCCAAGACCTCAGTGCGAAAGGCTGCACCATTCGGCAGCTTTGATCAAAGGATGAAAGATATTTCAGAACTGCGTATTGTGCGTACCTGGCGTTTTGATCCGGCTGAAGCAGAGTTTGAAGTGCATTGATTAAATGGTGTTGATCTGCTTTTCCAGGATTGCTAACTTTCGGTGCTTGATTGCAGTTTTAATGCGACGCTAATACATAGTGTCCCTTTTGACGCCCATCCGGCCATGTCACATTTAAGTCCTTTTCTGAAAGGTCTAAGCGGGTCGGGAAGATTTCTAAATATTGGCGGTATTGGGGTGCGGCTTTCAAGCCAATACATGTCCCATTTTTCCACCATGTTCCTTCGGCATATTGGTCTAAAGCGCCGACGGCCAAATACCATTTAAAAGTGCCGTCCGGTTCCAGTAAAAGCTCGGAGCCGACTTCCATCACGCCTTCCAGATAATAATGGCCTACCCAGACATTATCTGTCTGCTGGAATTTCACTTCTTTGCATAGAGATTCAACATTGGCAGCATACAGCTGACATGCAGGAAATAACGCTGCAATCAGGCAAAGCCGGAAAAGAATTCTGTTCATCATTTTTCCCACCATTTAGGGGACGTATTTTAAGATTTTATTCCTATTTGGCATAAATTAAACCCGACTAATCGAAATTAATCGGGTTAAAAAATTGGAAGGCTGCTAGAACTTACTGTTGTTCAGTATAAGGATTCTCAAAACCTAACTTCGCCAGAATTTCAATTTCCAATGCTTCCATTTCTTCAGCATCTTCATCTGAGGTTTCATGGTCATAGCCCATTAAGTGTAATGTGCCATGCACCAGCATATGAGTGAAATGCTCAATCGGTGTTTTGTTCTGATCAATGGCTTCCTGTAAAACCACAGGAATACAGATCACCAGGTCACCGATTGGTAGGGCATCCAGCATCGATAAAACCTCTTCCGGAATATCGCTTGGAAAAGACAACACATTGGTCGGTTTGTCTTTTTGACGATATTCCAGATTCAGTTTATGGCTTTCGTCATTGTCTACACAGGCAATCCCGATTTCACAGTCCTGATCGACATCGATAAAGCGAAGTGCAGTTTCAATGACTTTTTTAATATAAGCACGTTTCAGTATCAGTTCAGGTGACTGATAGTCTTGTTGCAGTGATAGGTTAAGTTTCAAAATGAATCCTTAAAGCATCTTAGTCTTGGGCATCGGCAGCAGCATCATTTTCAGCAATCAATGCTTCCTGACGTGCTTTGCGTTCTGCACGAGCTTCAGCACTAAGACGGTGTTGTTCACTGTCCCATCCTTCATAGGCTTCGACAATTTTTTGTACCAGCCGGTGACGAACTACGTCACGGGAATGGAAACGGGTGATATGAATTTCGGTCACAGGTTCCAGGACACGTAAAGCATGTGCCAAACCGGATTGCTGACCGCGAGGTAAATCGACCTGAGTGATGTCACCGGTAATGACCGCGCGTGAACCAAAGCCTAAACGGGTCAGGAACATTTTCATCTGTTCAGGTGTGGTGTTTTGCGCTTCGTCCAAAATCACGAAAGAATGGTTGAGAGTACGGCCGCGCATATAGGCGAGGGGCGCAACTTCAATTACCTGACGTTCAATCAGCTTGGCGACTTTTTCAAAACCCAGCATTTCATACAGGGCATCGTAAAGTGGGCGCAAATAAGGATCGATTTTCTGGCTTAAATCCCCTGGCAAGAAACCGAGTTTTTCACCGGCTTCAACCGCAGGACGAACCAGCAGGATACGCTGGATTTCGTTACGTTCCAGCATATCCACTGCAGCAGCCACCGCCAGATAGGTTTTACCGGTACCGGCAGGGCCTATACCAAAGGAAATGTCGCTTTGCAAAATACGCTGTACATAACGCTTTTGATTGGCGCCGCGTGGATTGATACGACCTTTGCGGGTTTGCAACCAGACGGCATCGAGACCGGTATGTTCATTGTCAGAAAGATCTTCCTGCAATTCACGATCCGTCTGACTGCCCTGAATCATCAGATGCAAAGTATCCGCGCTGACTTGCTGGCTGGTTTCAGTTTCTTCATGTAGACGCATCAAGAGGCTTTCGGCTCTCTCTACTGCATCAATTTCACCATCGATGTAAAAAGCATCACCTCGATGGGAAATTTTGACCTCTAAACGTTGTTCGATTTGTTTCAAATGACCGTTATAAGCACCCAGCATGCCTTTTAAACGCTCCATTGAAATACCAGGAAAAGTTACTGTACGTCGGATCGCTGCAGTCAAGAGTATTCCTTATAAAATGATCTGGCTGATCACCTTACATTACGCCACGTCAGGCTCAAGATTCAAGAGCTCACCGTAAACAAAATTCAAAGTTTTAATTTCAGTAATTTCGATTTCGGCAAAACGCCCAACCCATGCAGCATCACCAATGAAAGAGACCAGACGGGTATTGTCTGCCGTACCAATCAACAGGTTCGGATCTTTGTCAGAAACCTTTTCAATAAGAACACGTTGGATGGTGCCGAGCATGGCATCAGTTTTATCAATACTTGAACGTTTAATCCACTGCTGAACTTTGGCCAGACGTTCTTTTTTCACATCTTCAGGAGTGTTGTCTTCAAGTTCTGAAGCTGGTGTGCCCGGACGTTTTGAATAAATGAAGCTATAAGAATGGTCGAAATCCAAATCTTGGATGAATTGATAAGTTTCTTCAAAGTTCTCATCGGTTTCACCCGGGAAGCCAATAATAAAATCTGAAGATAAATGCATATCCGGACGGACTTTACGCAGTTTGGCAATTTTTTCGATATATACGTCAATGGTGTGGTTACGTTTCATGGCTTGCAATACATCGTTAGAACCGCTTTGTACTGGCAAGTGCAGGTGCGAAACCATTTGTGGCAAGTCACGGTAGCATTGAATCAAGTCATCATTGAATTCAAGTGGATGTGAAGTGGTATAGCGTAAACGGCCAATGCCCGGAATTTCAGCCACTAAGCGCAATAAGTCGGCAAAGGTACAGATATTACCTTCAAAAGTTTCACCACGGTAACCATTCACGTTCTGACCTAGAAGTGAAATTTCACGCACGCCTTTCTCAGCCAGACCGGCAATTTCAGCCAGCACGTCATCTAAAGGACGCGATACTTCTTCACCACGGGTATAAGGCACGACGCAGAAAGAACAGTATTTTGAACAGCCTTCCATAATCGAAACAAAGGCTTTGTAACCTTCAACACGCGGTTCAGGTAAAAAGTCGAATTTTTCAATGTCCGGGAAAGAAATATCTACCAGCTTGATTTTTTCTTTCTTGGGTTTTTCAATCTGATCGTTATGTTGATCCAGCATTTGCGGCAAACGGTGCAAGGTTTGCGGACCAAAAACCATATCGACATATGGTGCACGTTTTTGAATGTTGTCACCTTCCTGAGAAGCCACACAACCGCCGACCCCAATCACCAGATCCGGATTTTTTTCTTTCAGCTTGCGCCAGCGACCCAATTCGGAAAACACTTTTTCCTGAGCCTTTTCACGAATGGAGCAGGTATTCATCAGCAGAATATCAGCCTCATTAGGGTCAGTGGTCAACACATAACCATGTGAGTCGCCCAACAGGTCTGCCATACGATGACTGTCATACTCATTCATCTGACACCCTTGCGTTTCGATATACAGTTTTTTCACTGAACCGTCGGCTGGGGTGTGCTGTGGCTGGGTAACAGTGTTTTCTGAAGCAGCTTGGGCACTATTTGGAATGAAGGTTTGAACCGTCATGTAGGCTCCTAAAGGATAAATCGATGAAATCGCAATTCAAGATTGACCGAATAAGGTTGGACAAGCGAGCAATACTTCCTTTTATTTCAATACTTAATTGTATTAATGAGGAAAAATGAGGCTGGCTGTCATCTTGAAAAATTGCAATTTGAATACAAGAAAGGCGCATATTTTAGCAGGAATCGAAGCGAAACTTATAGTCATAAATAAAGCTGCAAAAATATTGATTTGTGAAGTAAAAATGATTGAAAATTAATATTGTCTAATCATAAGGTTACATAACAGAACAGTAGAGTAGTTTAATAATAATTAAACTATCCAAAAATGATTAGGTGCGACCAAGGCAATACTAAATGACAGAAGGCGGGCATATGTTTAATCGGGTAATCAATAAAAATTATTATAAAGTGCTTGCTTTGGCTGTGGCATCCACCGGTTTTATTTCGATTTCCCATGCGGCTGATGAACAATTTAATGATGCTTTGCGTGCGGCCAATTCTGGAAATTCAGTTTTATTACAACAATATCAGGCATCGATGCAAAACGATGTACTGGGCTATTATCCGGAATATTGGTCATTGAATAGCAATTTAGCTAGCCAGCCTGCCAGTCAAATTATCAATTTTTCCCAGCGTTATCCGCAATCAGCGATGGCTGAAAAACTGGCTGCCGATTATGTTGAGGAAAAAGTCAAGCAGGCAGATTTTGCCACCGCGCAGCCCATTTTGCAGTATGTGACCAATCCGGATCAGGCGGAAAGCTGTGCGGTTGCCCAGATTCGTGCTAAATCGGGTGATCCCTTGGTCTTTGCCGAATATAAGGATGTCTGGCTTGCCACCAATTCACAACCTGAATCGTGTACCGGTTTGGGGCGCATGATGCTGTCGAGTCCTCTGATGACCGAGCAGGATAGACAACAGCGTTTGTGGGGGCAGCTGCGCGCAGGTCAGTCCGGTTTGGCTTTGGCAACGGCACAAACGCTAGGGGTGAGTTTGTCACTTGCACAGCTCAATCAAATCCAGGCCAATCCTTTAAACTATTTATGGTCTGCACCCAAAGCATCTGCGGCTGATCAGGCTTATTTAATTTATGCCCTGGGCCGTCTGGCCGATAGTGATTTAAATACCGCAATGGCTTCTGTTAAAAATGCAGCAGAAGGCACACCTGTACAGGTTCAAAAAGCACTCTATCGTACTGTGGGCTATATTGGTGGTACCACGGTGATGAAAAACAACTTTAACCGTGAAGTGCTGAATTATATGGATGCCAGTTATGGTTTGCCCTTTAGTGCAGAAGAAGCGGAAATTTATGCTCGTCAGGCTATTCGTTTTAGTGCATGGGAAAGCCTGATTCGAGCCATTGATGCGATGGGTGTGAGCCAGAAACAGGAAGATCGCTGGCAGTACTGGCTGGCACGGGCCTCAGAACAACGTGGTGATGCTAATTCTAAACGTGTAGCGCAAGAAATTTTTAAAAAACTGGCGCAGGGGGATGATTACCATAACCTTCTGGCCAGAGATAAGTTAGGGCAAAGTTACAATAATATTCCCAATAATGTTCAACCTACGAATAGTGATGTGCAGCGTTTAAGCCAAGACATTCATTTCAACCGTGCTTTTGCTTTACGCCGTGTCAATGCACCAGACAGTTATGTAAATCGTGAATGGAACTGGGCGGTGCGTCAGGCCTATCTAAAACATGATGATGGCTTGCTGCTTGCAGCTGCAAAACGTGCGACGGATATCGGCTGGTATGATCGGGCCATTTACGCTGCTGACCGTACTGAATCCAAACACAACTATTCTTATCGTTATGCCATGCCACATCAAAGTTATGTGGTTAGCCATAGTCGTAATGCCGGGATCGATCCTGCATGGGCCTATGGTTTGATGCGTCAGGAAAGCCGCTTTGTTCCCCAGGCACGTTCACATGTGGGAGCGGGTGGCCTGATGCAAATTATGCCGGACACTGCGAAACTTGTGGCTCGGCAAATGGGTGAAACCTATAACCCTGCAGCTTTAACTGACATGAATACCAATATCCGTTATGGCACTTTTTATTTGTCGATGATTCAGGGCCAGCTCAGCAATAGTCCTGTGCTGGCTACCGCTGGTTACAATGCCGGTCCAAACCGGGCACGTCGCTGGCAACCGGATGTTCAGCCGATTGCCGCAGACCAATATACAGAAAGCATTCCTTTAACCGAAACACGTGATTACGTAAAACATGTGATGACCAATGCTACCCATTATGGAGTATTGCTTGGACAAGGGGCACAATCGATTGAAAAAAGAATGAATATAATTCCCTTAAGAAATAATCCTTAAATTTTAATTTTATTGATAGGTCTGACTTGTTGATGATATTTTTTGGGCAAACTTCAGTTTTAGCAAGATGGGCACTCCTCATAGTGAGCGGTGCTGGACTAGGGCTGTTTGCACCTCAAATTTTTGCTGCACCTGTGCAGGGGTATGTCATGGTTGTGCAAATGACCCCTGCGGTATGTATGTTTGATGCCCAAAAATCAAAACAGAGAAAATGTCTGGAAGGCTATTCGCTGAATATTTCCGGTCTGTATCCGGAAACTTCAGAATCTGAGTGTAAAACAGCATCTTCTGCGACTTTATCTCCCTTACAGGCGAAAGTGGTAGCGCGTATCATGCCCGATGAAAATGCCCGGGTTCAGCTCTGGCGTGCGATTGGTGGTTGTGTGCCCATGAACTCAAGTCAATATTTTCGTACCATCATTAACTATGCCGAGCGTCTCAAAATCCCGACTGAACTCACCAGTCCTGAAACGAGAGCCATGCATCAGACTAATCTTCGGTTGCAGTTTTTGCGTTTGAATTCAAGTTTACCTGCGAATGCAATTCGATTTAGTTGTGCGACTTCTCAGGGAAATGCCATTCTGACTGAAGTGAAACTTTGCTATAAAAATAATGGACAGTACAAGCGATGCTCGGTGGAAGTAGAAAATACCTGTCCGAATTTATTTACAATAAAAGGCTCTTACTAAGCTTTTTTATATATTTGATTTATATTTCCTATCATACTTTTGTTGAAATTCATTCTCTTTTAAATGCATCCGTCAAAGTATTGGAGTACAATCTTTGCCGTTTATGATTATTAAGATTAAATAGAACAGCTATTTAATTATTATGACGATCCTCTCAATTGGAGATAATTACATGAAGCAACCTGTTCGCGTTGCCGTTACTGGCGCTGCTGGTCAAATTGGTTACAGCCTATTATTCCGTATCGCTAGCGGTGAAATGTTGGGTAAAGACCAACCAGTTATTCTTCAATTATTAGAAGTTCCTTTTGAGAAAGCTCAAGCTGCGCTTAAAGGCGTAATGATGGAACTTGACGACTGTGCTTTCCCATTATTGGCTGGCATGATCGGTACTGATGATCCTAAAGTAGCATTCAAAGATGCTGACTATGCATTGTTAGTAGGTTCTCGTCCACGTGGTCCTGGTATGGAACGTGCTGACTTGCTTAAAGTAAACGGCGAAATTTTCATTGGTCAAGGTCAAGCACTGAACGAAGTTGCTAGCCGTGACGTGAAAGTTCTTGTTGTGGGTAACCCTGCGAACACGAATGCTTACATCGCAATGAAATCTGCTCCAGATCTTCCAGCGAAAAACTTCACAGCAATGTTGCGTCTTGACCACAACCGTGCGTTGACTCAACTTGCTCAAAAAGCTGGTGTTGCAGTTTCTGATATCGAAACTATGACTGTTTGGGGTAACCACTCTCCAACAATGTACGCTGACTACCGTTTTGCTACAGTAAATGGCGAAAGCTTAAAAGACAAAATCAACGATGCTGCTTGGAACAAAGATGTGTTCCTTCCAACTGTTGGTAAACGTGGTGCTGCGATCATCGAAGCGCGTGGTTTGTCTTCTGCTGCTTCTGCTGCAAACGCTGCAATCGACCATATGCGCGATTGGGCTCTTGGCACAAACGGCAAATGGGTAACTATGGGTATCCCTTCTGATGGTTCTTACGGTATCCCTGAAGGCGTAATGTTCGGTTTCCCTGTAACAACTGAAAACGGCGAATACAAAATCGTTCAAGGTCTTGAAATCGACGAATTCAGCCGTGAGCGTATCAACTTCACTCTTAACGAGCTAGAAGAAGAACGTGCAGCAATTGCTGACATGATCAAATAATTTAATTTTTTAAATTAAATTATGAAAAGGCACTCCATTCGGGGTGCTTTTTTATGCCTGAAATTTAGTGTTGAACAAAAAATAACATGCTGTGATGCAGTGACAACTGAATTTTCAGGGGCTTCAGTCTAATTTAAAAGAGAACAATAAAAGTTTTAAGGAGAATGAGATGTTTGAGCAGCGCCCCACTTTAGAACTGTTTTTTGAACAACTGGGATTAGAATCCTCGTCTGAGGCAATGGATGAGTTTATTAGAACCCATCAAATTGGCATGGATGTGCCTTTGCACAAGGCGCCGTTCTGGTCTCAATCCCAGCATGATTTCCTGATCAGTCATTGGAAAAAAGATGATGAGTGGGCCATGATGGTGGATATCTTAAATGAGCAATTGCATACGGAAGCTATGCTTTCAGTATCTACGCATTAGTGAACACAAATTGAAACAACAAACCTAGTTTTATCACTAGGTTTTTTTATCGATATCTTATAAGTTAATTGAATAATAAATGACAGTTTGGTTGATAAGGAGTGTGCCATGCTTATGAATAATAACCCGTCTTTTAAAATGTTATTTGAACAGCTTGGGCTTGCTTCTAGCCCTGCGGCTATTGAACTTTTTATACGTACCCATCAATTACCTGCACATCAAAACTTGCATGATGCTCCATTTTGGAATAAATCCCAGCGTGAGTTTTTGATTCGTTATTTGGTGGAAGATGCAGATGAGTGGGTGATGTTGATTGATGAGCTGAATCAGCAATTACACATCAATGCTACAAAACTACAAATTGCCTGAATTTAAATAATTTTTTGTATATATGGGGGTTTAAAATTCGCTCGGGGAAAGGAAATTTTAATCGCAGCGGATCATAAAAAAACGCCTCATTGGAGGCGTTTTTGATCGTTTTATCTGTAATTAATGCAGTTTTCTTTTGACTAGATTAACAAACCAGGTGTGTTCACGGAATGAATGAAAGGCTGGGTGCTGCTGTACAAGGATCAAGTCAAAATCGGCAGTTTTACTGTATTTGGTGAGCCAATGTCGCGTTAATGCAGTTTCACTTTTAGCCGCAGAAGCATAGGCAAGGAAAAAATAAATGTCGCCATACTGGTCGTGAGTGATGGGCTTTAAGATCTGCTGGGTAATCAAGGCAAATCTTTGCTCCTTGGTAATCTCGAAATACAGCATATAAGCTTTGGCTAAATGCAGTGACAAGCCCATGTATAAACGCATTGGCATTTCTTCAAATTCAATACGGCCTTGTTCAAGCAATACTACCGCTTCTTGTAAGAAATGAATCTGTTCCTGACGTGAATTGCTCAGTAGCACCAATTGTATGCGTAATTCAGCACGATCAAGGGCAAGTTGGGGAGTGTTTCCTTGCAAATACAGCTGATCAGTTTCGCCAATACGTTGAATAATTTGTTTGGAGTTTTCCCGCATCGGTGACATCCTCATCTATCAATGATAGCTATATGAGGATGTTTTTCCATATTTAAAGCATGGTTGTCAAATTACCAAATGGAATTGCCGCTGCGTAACCATGCAGTAATGGACAGACGTTGATGCTTCGCTTTGAGTACTTCATGAAGTAAATCACTTTGGAATAGGGCAATGCGGTTCGGTTTTGGCGGGATAATGTGCCACTGACCATTTTTGTCTTGCAGGCGAAGTTCTCCGCCCCAGTCATCCTGCCAGTTTTCATGTAAATAATAGACTGCTGAAATCACCCGATCATTTTTTTGTTGTGGATTGTCGCGGTGCAGGGCATAAAACTCACCGGCGTTATAACAGGCAAAATGAGCTTCGACTTCTCGAATTCCCAGGAAAAAAGCACGGTTCAGCTGTTCGGCCAGGCTTTGCAGGGTTTTGATGTGCTGTTGGGCTTTTTCTAACTCTTCATTAATCCATAAAATATGATCACTGCGGATTTTGCTCATGACCCCGTTTTGAATGGCGGCATCTCTAAACTGATTTAAATGAGAAGTGCATTCTGCAACCAAAGCGTAGATATAGTCTTGAGAATAAACATCATCAATAATGCTAAAGCCTTGTTGATCTAAATCTTCAATCATTTGATCAACATTGCATGACTTTGGGAGGTGAATTGCATCCATATAGATATACTCAAAACAGGATAGAAAAATGCTGTCGTATTCTAGAGCAAGATATCCTGCGGAACGAAACATTTTTTCATGCTAAAATATCAGTTGATATCAGGAATTAAAGAAACATGAATTACCGTCACCATTTCCATGCAGGCAACTTTGCCGATGTCATGAAGCATGTGTTATTGCTGCAACTTTTAACACGTTTAAATGCCAAAGATAAACCTTATCGCTATATCGATACGCATGGTGGGGCAGGTAAATACGATTTATCGACTTCTGCAGCACAGAAATCAGGTGAGTTTTTAAATGGTATTCACCGTTTAATCAAGCTTGATGATTCAATTACGCGTAATGCTCCAGAAGGAGTAAAGCAATATCTTAAAATTGTTCAGGATATGCGTGAGGTTTCAGGTAAAGGCGCCTATCCGGGTTCACCTTGGTTTGCCTTGGAAGGCATGCGTGAAATAGATAAAGCTACGATTTTTGAAATGCAGCCTGAAGTTTTCCAGCAGCTCCGTTTTAATATTCGTGACCGCCGTGCCGGTCTGCATGAGCGTGATGCTTATGAAGGCTTGCTTGGGGTGATTCCACCTAAAGAAAAGCGTGGTCTGGTGATGATCGATCCGCCTTACGAATTGGAACGTAAAGATTTTCCACAATTGGTAGAATTGTTGGCTGCTGCATACAAAAAATGGCCTACCGGCGTTTTTGCGGTATGGTATCCGATTAAAGATCGCGCCATGATTGAGCGTTTTGAAAAGAAAATGATCAAAACTGGTATTCGCCGTCAATTGGTTTGTGAAGTTTGTGTGTGGCCAGATGACACTCCAGTTGGTCTGAATGGTTGTGGTTTACTTGTGATTAATCCACCATGGAAGTTTTCTGAAGATGCGGATGAAGCCTTACAATGGCTGTTTCCGCATTTACGTATGAGTGAAAATGGTGGACATGCCGCTGTCCGTTGGTTAGTTGGCGAATAAGTTATACGTTTGAAAGAGATACGGTTACAGTTAGGATCGACAAGAATGACAAGTATAAACAAACCTGAACGTGAATCTTCTCCACGTGATGAGCATGGTTTTGATGGCATCACCTTTGAAGTGGAAGAAGAAGAGCATACCCAAGAGGGACAAAAGGTGAAACGTCGTGGCATCTATCTGTGGCCGAATCTGATTACAACAGCAGCCTTGCTATCTGGCTTTTATTCCATTATTGCCAGCATGAATGGTGATTTCACTCAAGCCATTTATGCTATTTTTCTGGCAGCATTATTCGATGGACTGGACGGTCGGGTAGCGCGTGCAATTGGTGCTCAAAGCCCGTTTGGCGAGCAGTTCGACTCCTTGTCGGACTTGCTTGCTTTCGGTGTAGCGCCGGCTATTTTAATGTATAGCTGGAGTTTGAATGATTTGGGACGGATTGGACTGGCTGCCTGTTTTGTCTATACCGCCTGTGCAGCATTCCGCCTGGCACGCTTCAATGTACAAATTGGTGTAGTGGATAAACGCTATTTTATTGGTGTTGCAAGTCCGTTGGCTGCGGTGATCATTATTACCCTGGTCTGGGTCGCACAAGATTTCCCGCAAATTTTTGATCTGCGCGAATTGGGTATTCAGATCTTTAATGCTGTAGCGATCATTGCTGTGGGATTACTGATGATTTCCAATATTAAATACTATTCATTTAAAACATTTGATCGCAAACGTGTCCCATTTTTTGTATTGCCGATAGCAGTGTTTATCTTTGCCGCGATTACTTATAATATTCCTGTAGGGATTCTGGTGATTTCCATTATTTATGCACTGTCTGGTTTTGTGACCACTTTCCTTGCGAGAAAAAATACCGCCATATAAAAATGAGAACGCTATACTGAAAATAAAAAGGAGCACGATATGCAGTTGTTTCAAGATTTATTTGATCGCTCCAAACAACTCAATCAGGCTCCTCTTCAGTCGCGCTTGGCATATCATGCGCAAAAAGGCCGTTATAAAATTATTCATCAAGGATTGATGATTCCTAATCTACCTGCACCCTTACATTACCTTAATTTTATTAGTCTGATCGGTCAGCCAAATGCGGCAATGCTGCGTAATGAAAGCGCCATTCAAACCACAGCTTTAGATACCGCAACTACGATTGCCAGTATTAGCCCGCATATGGTGGGGCAATTGAATTCTTACTCGGTGAGTAAAGACTGTCGTTTTAGTAAAGGGCATTTTCAGTTTTCAGATCGGGAAACAATTCACGGCAGTTTTCCCCATTTCCACATACAGCGTAAAGATAAAGAGTTGAGTTTTGATTTATCAATTCGTACCAGCAATATTATTTCCTATTTTACCCAGTTGCGTATGGGACTGGCAGATCACTGGTCTTTACTGTGTCAATGTGAAGGACAGCTAACTTATAAAGAGCAAAAATTTGAGATTCAGCAGATGGGCTGTTTTGAATATGCTCGTTCCATTAATTTTCCCTATTTACCTTTGGCATTTTTTACCTATCAAGTCATAAATCTGGAAAATCAGCGCCAACTACTTTTGGCTCAAATTCGAGATTCTTTCAACGGCATTTTACAGTCACGTATATATTTGCGAGATGGGAAAACAGGGATGTCGCAAATGTTTGACCACAACGTTCGCTTTAAAGTGCATCGGGTTTATCCCAAAGTAAAAACACCGAATGGGCAAAGCATGTATTTGCCACGTGAGTTTGAATGGGGTTGTGAAGGTAAAGATGGCACCTGCATTTCTATACAGGCACAAAGCCGGGGAGATTTTAAATTTGGCTTGGCGGCAGGCTATGTCGGCAGTTTTAAATACCAAGTCAGAATTAATCATCATGAGGAAACAGGTGAAAGTGGCTATTGTGAATATATCGATTGCCGTTCACTCAGCTGGCAAGAAAAAAATAAACAGGAAAAAATGCGTGACGAACTAGTCAATCCTGTACCTTTTGCATGCAAAAAATAAGAAAACCACTCTATTTTGTAGAATAAATAAACAGTTGTGATATTTTTTCTGAATTATTTAAAAAAGGGGGTTGCGTTGGGTTGGGAATGCTGTAGAATGCACATCCATCGGCGGTGATGAAGATTAAAACTTCTGATAAAACAGCAATTTAGCGCGAAGTGTTGAGATTGGGTTTTAGAAAGAAAGTTTAAAATAATTTGAATTACTGATTGACACTGAGAATATCTAGTGTAATATAGCCGACCTAGCTTGCTGGTGACGAACCAG
>NZ_JBIQOB010000034.1:0-28591 GCF_044130285.1 Acinetobacter sp. BSP-28 | reverse complement strand
TACCAGTCGTTTTTTTAATCAACTGATGTGATTAAAATTGAAAACGTATTCCGGCACCATATAGCCATTCATAGTCAGAAGCTGATTCTGTTTGCCAATCCGTCTGTTCATTACCTTGCTGATATCCATAGGCTACATCAATAAAAGGCATCACCTTTTTATTGATTTCATAACGGGTTTCCAGTCCCAATTGTGCCGTACTTAAACCAGTTTTTTGAGCATAACTGGAGTCATCACTCAACACCACATTCAAGTCCAGATAAGGTTTAACAATCAATTTTTGCGTCAGCAGCACATCGCGTTCGGTTTCCAGACTCAAAGAGGTTTGCTGGTCCTGCCCGACATATAAATAGGCATTGGTTTCAAAAAAATACGGCGCCACTCCATGCACACCAATCACGGCATCGACTTGATTCTGATCGACTTCACGATTTTGGTCATTTCGATAACGTAGACCAGCCTGGACATCCCAAAAATCGGCAACATTGCGGCTGTACAACACTTTGGCATCATACTCGGCTTGTTGTGATTCAGCATCATCGGCATGGACTTTGATAAAAATCTTGTTTTCATCTGTCCCAATGCTAGTTTCAAGTTCTGACTTTAGAACCCCATCACCATCGTTATTGCGCAACCATCGACTTTCAACCGTGGTCTGCTGATAAATCTGTCCACCATGTTCTTTAATATGCTCTTCAGAGGCAGCATCATTTGAGTTGGCATTTTCATACACTACAGATGACACTGCTTTGGCTTCAACAGGTGTTTGAGCTGCTGTCGACATGGCATGATGACTCTCATGTGCAAAACTTTGTCCAGATAACAACAGTAATGAGGCACTCAATGTACTCATTGCAAAGAAATTAATGATGCGCATGTGAACCTCCTTGCTGAACTTGAGCTAAAGTTGCAGGTGTCGTTACTGTTTTATTGGCATCCACATTGGCTACCACCAGTTTGCTCATCATGCCTGATGACATGTGATACAGCAGATGGCAATGAATCGCCCATTCACCCAATTCGTCCGCTGTCAGTAATGCTGTTACCGTTTTACCCGGCGGCACAATCAAGGTGTGTTTATTCGGCATATTAGCACTACTTTGCCCATTTTCCAGCTGCATAAACATGCCATGCAGATGCATCGGGTGCGCCATCATGCTGTCATTGATAAATTTCAGCCGGATACGTTCACCATATTTCACCTCCAGCGGTTCAACTTCGGTAAATTTCTTGCCATTAATGGTCCAGATATAGCGCTCCATGTTGCCGCCCAAACGCACTTCTAGCTCTCTCTCTGCCGGACGGGTATCGGGCTGTGGAGTGAGTGATTTCAAATCGCTATATTGCAGTGCTTTATGCCCTGCTGGCGTTGACGCATTGGCCCAGCCATAAACTACTTGAGCCTTGTCAGCTGAGGTTGGTTGTTCTGTACGATGCGACACATGGCTTTGCTCATGTTGTTGCTCAGACTCAGGTTTTGTTGGCTGTTGAGTCTCATGTTGCGAATGCTCCTGCACGGCAGCATGATTCATCCGTATATGATCCATGGCTTGATGATTTGTTCCAACCATACCATGTTTCATCGATGAATGATCAATCATTTGATGCTGCATTGAGCTGGTGTCGTTTTGATTTTTACTACTTTGATGATCATCCATCTGGGCATGATTCATGTTCTTATGATCACCCGATGCCGAAGCATGTCCCATATCTTCCATGGTCAGTAAGGCACGTGGACGCGGCTTAGGCATGTGAATCGCATGTGTCACTGGAGAATTTTCATTGTGCAATGAACCAATCGCAAACCCGCTCCGGTCAATCGATTCAGCTTCAATTTGATAATGATTGGCCTTGGGTTCAACCATCACATCATAGGTCTCAGCGGTTCCTATGCGAAATTCATCTACTGGAACCGGCTGAACCGGCTGGCCATCAGCACTGACCACAGTCATTTTCAAGTCAGGAATACGGACATCATAAAAACTCATGGCTGAAGCATTGATAAAACGTAAACGGACTTTTTCATTCGGTTTAAACATGCCCGTCCAGTTCTGTTCCGGGGTTTTGCCATTGATCAGGAAGGTATAACCGGTGACATCGGACAAATCGGTTTTCAGCATGCGCATCTGATTCCACATGGAACGATCTTGCCAGGTACTTTTTAGCCCGTCACGTTTGACTTGCTTCAATACGTCGGCCACAGTTTCACGTTTATTTTGATAGTATTCAGCCGACTTTTTCAGGTTTTTCTGGATTTGATCACTGCTGGATTGATGAAAATCGGACAGCATCACCACATAATCACGATTAGCCTGTTCATGTGCTGCGAGCGGTTTTTTCCCTTTGGGATAAATCACCAAGGCACCATATAAACCGTCCTGTTCCTGTCCTTTGGAATGCGCGTGATACCAGTAAGTACCATTTTGCCGCACCTTGAAACGATAGACAAAATCAGCTTGCGGTTTAATCCCTTTAAACTGGTTAAAACCTGGCACACCATCCATCAGTCCTGGCAGCAATAAACCATGCCAGTGAATGGAGCTATCCTTGTTTTTCAGATTGTTATGCACATGAATTACAGCATCATCGCCTTCTTCAAATTCTAGAAGGGGTGCTGGAAATTGACCATTCACGGTAATTCGTTTTAAGGGCTTTCCGGTGATATTTACGTTCTGTTCATCAATGTTGAGATGATATTCTTTGACCGCGGCAAACGCCCACGATGATGATACTAAACAGACCCCGATCACGAGGCTTTGACTTAATTGTATAGACATGACTTAACCTATAATTTAAAAATAAAAAAGTTTTTTTAAATCAAGGTCAAGCTTTAGGGGGACGTAAGATCTGCTGCCAGAAACCGCTTAAATGCTGGGCGGAATAAGCAAAATTACGCTGTGGATGTTCTTGAATGGCGTGCAGATGCACTAAATGGTGTGCTTGAGAATCTAACCAGATACTTAAGCTCTGACAATGCAACTGTAGGCAATCATTACAATTGAAATGCTGTTTTTGATCGGTCATGCTCTGATGACAATCCTGATCATGTTGCACTTTTAGTTGTTCGACAGGATGATGCTGCATCTGCGGTTGAGTATTGACTGCATCATGGCAACCCGACATGGTCGTCATGGGCATTTTATCTTCATGCTGAATTGTCAATTCACTCATCATTTGCTGATGCATCGGCTGTTCCAATGCCAAGACAGCATTACTCCACCCGATGGCAAAAACCATCAGGAACACAAACCAAGCCTGTTTGCGTAATGAAGTTAGCACAGCATTATCCTTAGCCAATCCACAATAGAAGATAAATCATGTTCTTTTGATTTCAGTCTAACAGCATAACCAAGATCAAAGTTATACACAATTTTTAAATTTATGCTAAACATTGCCAAGTCCTGTTGGATAATGCCAACTTAAACAATAAAGTTATTTTTTAAACAGTCTTATTTTTAAGCATCGATGAATAAACCATCATATTTTTTAATATCTTAACAAGCTAAAAAAGGACTCATTTGAGTCCTTTTTATACATTTAATGTCTAATTATTAAACTATTGATCTACAATTGTTTATAAACTAATCAAGTTATCCATACAGTTATCTACACAGATATCCATATGGTTATCCATAAAGTTATCCACAACTTAGCAATAATTAATTGTAGATTATTAGAGATTAACTGAACCTACTTTTGCCAGTTCTGAACGCATTTCATCAATTACAGCTTTATAATCCGGCTTGCCAAAGATAGCTGAACCGGCAACAAACATATCGGCACCCGCTTCTGCAATTTCGCGAATATTGGCTGGTGTCACCCCGCCATCCACCTCTAAACGGATGTCACGGCCTGAAGCATCAATGATTTTGCGTGCCTGACGAAGTTTATCCAAAGTCATTGGAATAAATTTTTGACCGCCAAAGCCCGGGTTGACACTCATCAACAAAACTTGATCGACTTTGTCCAGCACATAGTCCAGATAATGCAATGGAGTGGCCGGATTAAACACTAGGCCTGCTTTGGCACCGCCAGATTTGATTAACTGTAAAGAACGGTCAATATGATGAGTGGCTTCTGGATGGAAAGTGATAATGTCTGCACCTGCTTCCAGAAAATCACCAATCATGCGGTCTACCGGTGAAACCATCAGATGCACATCAATCGGTGCCTGAATGCCATATTTTTTTAATGCCTTGCACACACCTGCACCAAAAGTCAGGTTTGGTACGTAATGGTTATCCATGACGTCAAAATGTACAACATCTGCCCCTGCAGCAAGTACATTTTCAACCTCTTCACCTAAACGGGCAAAGTCAGCAGATAAAATGGAAGGTGCAATTAAATATGGCTTGGACATGGAGAAAACCTGGCTATGCATTTGAATTGATTTTTCACATTATAACAAATTGCATCTGGCTGCTGTGATTCAATCCTGCTTATTCAAGCATTGATGTCATCAAAAAAATAAGGAGCTGTTGCTGCTCCCTACCTTTTGAATAAATCTGATGTTTAATCCGATGTTATACGTCCAGTTGCACTGCATGGAATTGAAGATGGTCATCCATAAAGGTCTGAATAAAATAATAACCATGGTCATAACCGGCATGTTCGCGCAAAGTCAGTGACTGACCTGCTTCGGCACAAGCCTGTTTAAATAAGGTCGGATTCAGCTGGCTATAGAATTGATCTTTAGCCCCCTGATCAATCAAAATCTCTTGAAACAAGGCACCTTTGGACTGAACCAGAGCGGTTGCATCATGCTTTTTCCATTCGGCCTGATCTACACCTAAATAATTTGAAAAAGCTTTCTCACCCCATGGACACTGGCTCGGCGCGCAAATCGGAGCAAAAGCAGATACCGATTTAAATTTTCCTGGATATTTAAAGGCCAGTGTCAGCGCACCATGTCCACCCATGGAATGCCCGAAGATGCCTATAGCATCCGCTTGCAGGGGAAAGTTTTGCTTCACCAGCTCATAAAGTTCATCGGCTATAAAGCTTTCCATTTGATAATGCTCAGCCCACGGCGCTTGGGTCGCATTGATATAAAATCCGGCACCCTGACCGATATCCCAGGAATCCCCTGCTGCTACCTGCTCACCTCGTGGTGAGGTATCCGGACTAATCAGGATTAAACCCAGTTGTGCTGCCAAACGTTGTGCATGGGCTTTAATGGCGAAGGTTTCTTCAGTACAGGTCAGACCAGCCAAATAAAACAGGGCTGGACAAGGCTGCCCGGTTAAAGCCTGATGGGGCAAGAAAATTCCGAATTTTGCCTGTCCCTTTAAACTCTTGGAATTAAAAGCATAAATTCGTTGTTCCCCATCAAAGCATCGATTATGTTGGATTAATTCCATCATTATTTTCCTTATGGTGCTGCTACACTTAATTGTGGAGTTTCTGTTTTGATTTCTGTTTTCAGGCTTGCTGGAAACAGGCGCTGTTCTAATTGCGGCAACATAAATTCCATATTTTTACCAATGGACCATTGCGGTTCAGAAGCTTCAAATCCTTGTGCTGTTTCCCATTGTGCCACTGTTTTTTTGGTCTGCTCAAAAGCAGCTTCTATAGTCATCTGCTCACGCATGGCCTGATCAAAAAAGGCTCGTCCAAAATAGGTGTAATCGGCTTCATTTGAACAGCCAAACGATGCCCGATCAGCCGCAGATGCGGTAATAATCAAGGTATTATCATCTTGTAAAGCCGGAACAAAACTCCCCGAATAACACGCCGAAATTACGATGACCCGCCAGCGAATACCGGATTTATCCAGAGTCTCTTTGAGCCATTTAGGATCGACATCATTCAAATCGATCGGCGCATTTTCCATTTCAAACTGATTCGGCAAGCCATGCGAAGTCATGTATAAAAATAATACATCACTTTCCTTGTTCATTTGCTGCCCGATACGGCGTAATGCCATTTCTATACTGGTACGTGAAGCGATCGGCATTTGAGTTCGGGTTTCAGGATTATTGATCAACGCCATCGAACGGCCAAAAGTACCGAAGCGGGTATCAAATTGTTCTTTAATCCGTTCTACTTCCGACATGAATACATCTTGATAGCCCGCACCAGCAATGCCCAAAAAGTACCAGTGCGACTGGGCAAACTCACCATATTGAATAGATTCCAGCGACTTGTTCAAGATCCGGCTTTGCGCATAAAAAGCATCTTCAGCAAATGTAGGCGGCGTTTCTTCAACTTTCCAGATCGGCTGGCTTTTCACCGACATTTGCCAGACCACAAGGGTGAAAAGTGTCGCAGCCACAATCAGTGCCCGCTCCCACCATGGCCATTTCAGTTCACGGGAAAATACCCACACTACAGCCAGACTTTGCCAGACAAACAGCACCATAAAGATGGTCGGCAAATAGTCATAGAACATGTAAGGCAATACATCTATATAGCCCAGATACTGGATCAAGCTTTGTAATAAAGCGATATGGGTATCCAGTACCAGCCACAACAAGGCCGGTACCAGCATCAGACGTGGATTATTAATCCGCTGTGAAAGAAAAATACCGACAATGAGCGCAATAAAAGGCCATAAAGCATAACTGATCAAGCCTTGAGGGTTAAACTCTCCCACTTCCCCGGAACTTAACCAACTGAATAAACTATTGGCACTGCCACCTAAAATTCCCCAAAAAATCAGTTGCAGAATGGACGGTCGAACAATTTGTAAAGATCGGCGCGAACCTAAAAAAAGCCACATCCCGGCAGTTTGGTTGCTCTTAAAATCATGCCAAAAATTGATGGAGGGTTTAAAGTCGATCATAGGATTTCAGGGTGGCTGTCGCTCGCGGATTTACAATCCAAGTTTATGCTTGATGGAATTTTTATCAATGCTGCTTTGGGACTATATAACAAATTAATGCACATTATTGAAGCAATTACCAAACTACTCTAGAAGATGATGCTGAAAGTAGGCATCAAAACGACAGGCATCTCCCTGCCATTGATGATCCGGCTCCAAATTAGCCAAATAGACAGCCAGACGCGGGCGCTTCACCACCACACGTTTCGCCACTTTTTGTGCCAGGCTTAACAGGTTATCGCCCAGATCCATTTCACCATGTTCAGGTAAGAGCATATGTAATAACTGCATCTGCTTTTTCACTTGTGCCTGTTTCTTAATGGCTTGCTGATTCTGATCACGCTGCGGAAACATCGGATCAAGATAAACCACATCTACCACCTGCTTCTGTTCTGCCTGCCGGGTTAAATAATCAGCTGAATCTGAGAAAACCAGATGAATTCGTGCCACAACTGAACTTAAAAAAGCATCATTTTGCGCATGGTTTTTGCTGTCTTCCAGCAAGGTAAACAAGATCGGATGGCGCTCAACCAATGTAACATCAGCACCCAAATGTGCCATCAACAGACTGTCATGACCTAAACCCGCAGTCGCATCAATCAAGGTCGGCTTTTCACCTAGGTTACAGGCCCGAGCAATCATTTCAGATTTTAACGATGATCGTTTTAAACGGGGCACTTCGGCTTGCCAATCGGGCTGCATCTTCATGCCATTGGCACATAACCACAGACCGGATTCATCTACACATAAAGCCAGTTCAGGATTTAAACGCAAAAATCTCGCATTCAGCTTTTCAATGGTCTCAACATTAACAGTGACTCCACGCGAAGAAAGCACAGCAGAATACTGCTGTGCTTTCTGTTGAAATGCCTGTTCTACAAATAAGCGGATCTCGCTTACCATAATTTCCAGCCTGTAAATGCAAAAAGTAAAATTAATAGACCAGAAGCAATGCGATACCAGGCAAAGACCATAAAATCACGTTTAGCGACATAAGCCACCAATACACGAATCAGAATTAAAGCTGAAACGAAGGAAACGATAATCCCTGTGGCTAAAACCGTCCAGTCTTCGGTACTTTGGAAAACATCATAACTTTGATAAAGATCAAGCAGACCTGCACCGACAATTACCGGAATACCAAGAAAGAAAGAGAATTCTGTGGCAGCCTTCCGCGATATGCCCAGGAACATGGCACCAATAATGGTTGCACCTGAACGTGATGTACCAGGAATTAAAGACAGCACCTGGATTAAACCAATCCAGATCGCTTCCTTATAGCTGATGTTCTCGACTTCTTCGGCATTTACCTTTGGTGGATGTTTTTCAATCCACATAATAATGAAACCACCCACGATCAAGCCGATCGCAACTGCAATATCATTAAATAATAATTCTTTAACTGCCTGTCCAAAAGTGAGGCCAACCAATACAATTGGGATAGAAGCCATGATCAGGCTAAAACCAAGATGACGACCTTTAGCCTCACCGGTAAACATGCCTGTCGCTGCGCCCCACAGGCGGGTCCAGTATTCATAAATTACCGCTGCAATCGCCCCCATTTGAATGGCGATCACAAATACATCGCTCTTTTCTTTGGTCCAGAAACTCATGAGTTCTGAAGCGAGAATTAAATGTCCGGTACTTGAAATAGGTAAAAATTCGGTAATACCTTCAACGATACCCATAATTGCCGCTTTCAGCAGCAGTAAAAGATCCATAGAAAATCCTGATTATGATTTGCCTTGTTCTGGAATTTTTTTCCAGGCATTGTCACGTAAATACACCGGTAATGCCTGTTCAGCACTCACCCAATGCTTTTGCTCCGCATGCGCGCGCGCAATGGTCGCAATGTCTTGTGCAGTCGCACTTAAGTCTTTGTATTGTATTTGTTCAGGCTTAATTAAAGCTGAACCCGAACCGACAAGTTCAAATTTAACGGCCTGAGAGGCAGCGCTATAATTTAACAATTGCTCCGCATCCACAGCCTGCATAATGCCTTGCTGATCCCGCTGAAAACTCGCGATATAGACTTCATTCATACGTGCATCCAGCACCGCAGTCACTGCCGTTAAACCTGCAATACGGTATGCTGCCTGTGCCAGGGCTTGTAAAGTTGAAATCGGAACAACAGGCAAATCATTTGCCCAGGCCAATGCTTGAGTAACAGCAGCATTAATTCGCACACCACTAAAAGAACCGGGACCACGGCTAAATGCAATTGCAGTTAAGTCAGCAGCAGACAATCCAAGCTGGGTAAAAGCCTGTTCGATCATTGGGAGAATCGTTTGCGTTTGTGCTTTTGCTCGCGCATCTAATTGAAAAAATAATTCTTGAGTGTCATCTACAATAGAAACGGAACACTGCTCATTGGCAGTTTCCAATGCCAGCAACTTCATGCACAACCTTAATTCATTTAAATATAAAAAACGTCGGATATCATACTCCACTCATCCGCGCTAGGCGAGATTTTCCATCCACAGGATACAAAAAAGCCAAGCGTTTGCTTGGCTGAATATATCTTTTCAAATCACAGTTCAACTGGCTCTAAATGCTGAAATTTTTTGAAATGTTCTGCATAGTGCATAGCACTCATTTTGAGTTTGACTTCAGCCGCCTCATCCAGCGTTTTGACAACTTTCCCCGGTGAACCCATCACTACAGAATTGTCTGGAATAACTTTGCCTTCAGGAATTAGTGCATTGGCGCCAATGATGCAGTTTTTACCAATGACCGCATGATTTAAAATTACGCTATTAATGCCAATCAGCGTGTTATCGCCAATGGTACAGCCATGCAACATCGCTTGATGCCCAATGGTGACATAGCTGCCGATCTGCATTTCAATACCTGCATCGGTATGTAAAACTGCATTTTCTTGAACATTGGTAAAATCACCCAGTTTGATCTTACTATTATCACCACGGATCACTGCACCAAACCAGACACTCACCTGCTTGCCCATTTCTACTTGACCAATCACTGTGGCCGTATCTGCTACCCAACCATCCCAAGGCTGATGTGTCGCTTGAGGTGTATATCCTTTAAATTTATAGATCATGGGGTGAAGTTCCTTATTTACCGTATTTAATCTTATTACTATAAAAAGCAGGCGAATTTAATAAAAACGGCCATTCCTTTTGATAATCCAAACCATACTGAAACAGTGAGACCAGCATCCGTGCCGTTAAGCCCCAGACAATTTCATTTTCCACACGCATACTGGGGAAATACAAAGACTGATGGGCATAACGCACTTCGTAGGGAATCGGAGGTGCATCCATTAAACTGCTCAGTGATGCAAAAAAAATGCGGTCAATTTCAGCTGGTTGAGGAGTCAATTCCACTTCAGGTGGAATCAGCCCGACCACAGGTTTGACCAGCATGCCATTACGGGCTTTTTGCATGGGCAAATCACCAATCAGTTGCACATCAAATGGATTCAGTGCAGTTTCTTCATAAGCCTCACGCAGAGCCACGACTATATTGCTGGTATCTTGAGGATCTCGCTTGCCACCGGGAAACGAAACCTCACCCGCATGATTGGATAAATATAAAGAACGGCGCGTGAGCAAAACTTTGGGATCGGACTCATCAGTAATGGCAATCAGTACAGCTGCATGAGCAGGTTTAATACGTGTAGAAAAGCGTAACCTGTGCTGTAATAATTGTATTAATGAGTAGTCATCCATGTGCTCCTGCTCCTGCTCCTGCCTCGTGCTTTATTTCATCATAGCTGAATTTTTATTCCAAAGGATAGAAATGATGCCAAAGTTGCATTTTTCAGTTATGCTGATCAACACCTTTATCATTGATGATGAATATGAATTTCTGTGTAATTTGCGGACATAAAACAACGGAAAAAATTCCACTCGGCGACCATCAATTACGCCGCGTTTGTACAGATTGCGGAAATATTCATTACGTCAATCCCAAAGTCATTTGCGGTGCACTAGTGCTATGGGAAAATAAGGTTTTACTTTGCCGCCGTGCCATTGAGCCACGCTATGGTTTATGGACCTTGCCTGCAGGTTATATGGAACTGTTTGAAACCATGGAACAAGGTGCTGCCCGAGAAACTCGGGAAGAAGCTGAAGCTGAAGTCGAAATTGAACAGCTCTATTGTATGTACAATATTCCCCGAATTGGACAAATTTACGTTTTGTTTAAAGCCAATCTCGTCAATGGAATATACGGTGCAGGTGAAGAAACCATTGAATCACGTTTATTTGAAGAACATGAAATTCCTTGGTCTGAACTGGCTTTTCCCAGTGTAGAACGGACCTTAAGACATTATTTTGAAGATCGTAAAACAGCTTCTTTCAGCATGCATTTAGAAACTTTGGGTACCCGTTTAGATCATACTGGTTAAAAACACTATAAATTTGCAATTCAATAAAAAGCCCATCATGTGATGGGCTTTATTTTTTTGCTTACTTCATTTTGACTGTATAACAAGGTGCTAGAGCAAAAGTTAATGTACCTCCAATTAATTTTGCAATTTCCTTATCTTGTGAAGTATGTGTGTCATTATTAGCATTATAAACTTTTTGGAAACTTGGTAATGTACTTGCCCATTTTACTCCCTCCACTGCAGAGTCTTTAAATGCGACCTCTGCTTTACCCGATGAAAGATTTAAAAGATTAGTTACATTCAGTAATGCCCCACCCACCACAATACTGTCTCCAGTGCTGGAGGTCTTGATATTGGAATTCATACCGACTAAAGCACCATCAATTTTTTTCAAGTTTGCATTTGCCAATACCATACGCAAAGAAATATTCTTATCATTGGTAAAAGCACGAGAAACAGTACCAATACGGTATTGTTGAACTCCGTTCTGATCTATATAAGTGGATGAATTAAAGCCTGTGACCTCACAAGCTGTTTTTCCTAAAGCTAACTCACCATCCAAAGCGGCACTCATATCATCTTCAGTATATCCAGGTTTCATATTGGTTCGAATATTACCTTTTTCATCAATGACTATTCCTAGAACAACGTCTTTAACACTGGTATCTGTAAATTTAAAGGTCAAATTTGCGTACATCGGGAATATATAAGCTTCGCCAGATTTCACATTATTAACGGATTTAAAGACCGCTTTATCTAGATAAGTAATAGGAAAGGTTTTATATAAATCGAGTGTCCCTTTGAAATTTTCGCTGCCAATTGTCTGCGTCCATAGACCAAAATCTAGCTTATCAGCAGCAGTGACTTCTGTTTTCCCTGTAAGTAACTTATAGAATTGTTCTTTGCCGGCAATCATATAATCATTGTATAAAGTGCCTTGATAAATGCTTAAAGGTGTAGTGACTTGATCGACCTGAAAATCAAAATTTCGATCGATTTTCTTGGTCACCGGATTAATCCAATGATCTTGTGCATTCGCAGTCATTCGAATAGGTCTAGTGGTGGTAAGCAATTTGGTATTTAATCCACCTACCGTCGAAGTATCGCTGATCCCTGCTCCACGCCATTGCATCCCACTACCAAAGGTATAACCGTCACGATCGGTAATCAACATAAAATGTCCAAAGAGATGCTGCGTTGAACTATCTTGTGTATTACACGTATCTTTATTACAACCGACTAAACCATCTGAACCACTTAAACTACTAATGACTCCAGAAGTTGAAAATAATGAAAATTCAGGTTGATATACGCCTGCATTCGAAATATTCATCAACATACTGACAGTCGAAAATGCCTGTTCATTACTTATATTTGAAATATTAATCCAAGGATTGATCAGCGATTCAAAATCGGAATCTATTGTATTCATAAATTCTTTTTGAGAAATTGACTGGCTAATTCTCTCAAGATCTACACGCATTTGATCAGTAATATATAAGGCTTGAATATCGGTTGGATCAACAATAGCACCATTTTGTAGTGCAAGTGCTTGTAATATTTTTGCCAACCGCATAGCGACCTTCACAGTGCTATCATTAGCATCCAGTGACTTAGCCGGTGTGCCGGTAATTCCGGAGGCAATGTCCAAAATAGTCAAGCGAGGTAGTTGTGAGGTACTTACCTTAGCAATTTTATTTAGGTCTAGCGTTCCCAAATTAATTTGCTTATCTTTCTCGCCTTTAAGGAAGAAAGTAATTTTGTCACCGACTTTACATGCCCCTGTTGCTGCTCCATCTTTTAAATCTAACGTAGTTACAAAGCTATTTTTGGTATCACTACTACAAGTAAAATTTAATCCACTTAATGGATAATCCAATGCAAATCCAAGACATCCAGTAGAACCCATCGTACACGTTCCATTCGTTGTACTCCCTTCATAAACCTCAGGAATAACATTGGCACTTTCACCACCACAACCCGTTAAAGCTGCCATCAATGTGGTGAGGGCAAAAGGGAGTAAATATTTATTTTTCATCCTAATTCTCTTCTTATATCCTTAGCGAATTGCTATTAATTTTAATTGACCCTGGTTGGTAAGTGCCTTGTTTTCTACATCTATTGCACTGGCTAAAGGCGTCAATAACATATATCGACTTTGAGAAGGAATATGAATTATTCCTTCAATTTTTTCATGTGTAGTAAATGACTCAGCAGCTTCATGATTTTTAAAACCTCCGGCCCCCTCAAGTACACAACCATTCGTATCCAGAAAAACTACAAATGGCCAATAAAAGGTCGGATTTTGTTGTCGCGAAGCATAAGAGTTAATCTGAATATTCTGAATTGCATTGGAAATTTTCACAATTTCAAAATCAAATTGTTCTTTTAATGGTGCACGTGGCCAGACATTGACTTCCTTATCCAAACTGACTGTTTTCGCGTTTTTAATTTTTTTATCCTGAATACATTGTTGACCTAAACTATTCACAGCATCTACCTGGGAAACTCGATAATAGGTCGATGACAATGTAAGGGGACCACTATCCTGTTTTTGATTCTTTTTAAAAAATGATTGCAACAGGGATTTACTCACTCCTTTTTCACGCTCAACCATTTGTAAGCGTGTCGCTCCATGCTTGGTATCAATGATACCTTCAGGCATAGCATAAAAGCGCTTCTTCCCTTCCAGATTAAATTCCTTGTCTTCCAGGTATTCATTTTTTATATATTGCGTACCATCAACAGTTACATAGTTTTCTGAGTTTTTAGCTTCTTTTAGTTCTTTAGGAGCACTAGCTGCAAGAGGTACTATTTCTGCCACCCTTTTAGGCGTTGTCTGGGGCTGTACTGTAACTTTTTCCTTTTTCTCAGTTTTAGGCTCTAAATAGGTCGCTTGTGGTATTTTAACTGCATCGACATAGGTAGAAACTTTTTTTGGAGTACTTTGGACGGCTACTTTATTTTCCACCTGTAATTGCAATGATGGTGTAGTTTGAGTTGTAACGGCCTTAATTTCAGGCTGATGATTAAGGGAATGAGGGTCTGATTGAGTTTTTTGAACACTTGAATCTACTGATGCAGATTTACTCACTTCAGTGACTTTACTTTTGGGTTGAGATTTTTGTTGTACCACCATAGGCCGGCCATCTGGTCCAATAATGGTATAAAACTCCCCTGCATGAGAAAAAGATACCTGCACCAGACATAGTGTAAGTATCGATTTCACCAATGAATTCCCTTTCATTATTTTCAATTTATCTACCATCGTGTTCTATAATTCAATCCTAAAATTGTGATTTTGGTATTCGTTTTAACATTTAAACCCGCATATGGATTTAGTAGAATATTATTTACACCCGTTTGGTTTGCCAAACTACTGGTATTTGCTGGAATGTTATCTTTACTACGTAAAAAACCAATCGATAAATCCAGATCGGTATCTGCATCGAAACGATAACCTACCCCCAAGCCGAACAATTGTGCATTGTTAATCGGAACCATTGTATTTCGCTTATTATCAGGAATCGCACTAGTACGCGGTTCATATCCGGCACGTAATTTCAGACGATCTGTCGCGGAATATTCCAAACCTATTCCATAATTCCAAGGTGAAGTAAATTCCAATGGAAGTGCAAGAGAAGAATCACCAATATTTTCAGAAAGTAATTTGGCAATTTTTAATGCTGAAATTTGTCGGTCAAATTCAAATCTAAACTTGTCCCAAGCTTTATAATCCGTCCAGCCTACATCAAAATTGACTTGTAAATCAGGTAAAAGCTTATATTTTATTCCTGCCTGAAAATGGGCTGGATATTCAAAATCCATTGAAACCAGGCCTGACTCACTTGCAGGAATATTATTAGGAAATCCCAAAATTGCAGCAAGAATTTGTCCGGTAGGTGATGACATTAAACCATTAATCAGCTCACGTGGTGCATTTGCGTTATCAATGTGATACTTACCTTTCAAACGCATTTTTGCAGCACTTTGATACACCATACCAAAGCTAAAATCGTCAGTCGGCTCCCACAACACGCCAAGGTTATAACTTGGGCTAAGTGATTGTTCCAGAGCAAGCTGCATTTGCCCGAACCTGCCAAATGGGTTCATACCTTCTTGGGCATTACATATACCTAACAACAGAATGTCAGTAATAATGTCCGAGTTTTCTTTAAAAGGTGTACAAACGACTTCATCAATCATTCGTAACATACCAATTAATTCATTGGGAAAACGCAAATCAGTTTTTAAACCAATGGCTTGGTATGACATGCCTATAGAAGCACCCACGGATAACTCATCATTCACTTGATAGGCAATAGATGGAGATAAATAGGTAATCCTTTCTAGAGCAACCTGTTGCCCCATGTAATTCGCAGGATTGCCATTTTCCGCACCAAAACCGGCAACCAAAGGTGCATACATTGCAGTTGCAAAAGTTGTTTTTGAACCTGGTGGATTGTAAGCAATGCCTGCTGTAGGTGCGGCCATGGGTAAACCTTCACCAAGATCCACCATTTTTTTTAGTACTGGGACATATAGACTGACGTATTCAACATCCCCATTCACTGTGCCTTTAAAGTCTGTACATAAATCGGAAGAAATCTCTGACCCGTCATTACACACCATCGGGTCATCTGAATAGCCAAATACGTTATAACCAGCAGGAACTGAGAATTCCCGTTGAATATCAAAATTAGCCAAAATCCCTTGTACATCAGTTTGCAAACCTTCAATTTTGGTCAAGGCCGCAGGGTTAAAATGAATTGCACTAATTCCTGGAGGATCTGCAGTAACTGCATTCCCCATACTCAATGATCGGACATCAACGGATAAGTTGGTACCTAATTGAGCAAAAGTTGCACTTGAACAGCCCGAGACGATAATTGCTGCAGCTAACGGGCGAAGTCGAATCTTATACATACGACTACCCTCTTAGCGAAGTTTCTTACCGAAACCTAAAATATCAAGTGGGAATGACAGACCTAAACTCACGTCTGGAGCATCTTCTGTTAAGCCTATACCCACAGTTCCATTGACAATAGTCTCAGGTGAAACACGAACACCCAATGAAATTGCTAAAGTTGAACTTGTTTGGTCAGCAGGAGAATAAGATTCACCTGAGCTATAAGTAAATTCAGAACCTGTATTAAAACTTTGCTGGTATGACATCGTCATAGAAACATCATAGTTAAACGAATAGGCAAAACCAAAAGCAAAACCACCACTGATTCCGGGTTCAAACTCATCCAGTACTCGTATACCACGACGTTGATTTAAACCAGTTTCTTTAAAGCCATAGTTGGCAGATACAGAAGCAAACAATACCACTGGATCGATATATTTACGCGTACTCGCACCAATCCCTGCAGAGTAATAACCTTTACCAGTTGCCAGATCATCAGTCGCATTAATTTCATAAGGACTATCACCCGTTTTAGTGGAAAGATTACCAAATAAGATCAATGGCAATCTTCCAGCTTTTAGAGGAAAAGGCTCCCAACGTGCGCCAAAGGAAATATCGCCTAAACCTGCTGCAGAGGTATCTTTCAATAAATCTGTTTTAGCGACTAAAGGTACTGAAGCAGTAAAGGTTAAATTATCTAGAATGCCATACTGAGCTGTAAACGTATTGGTAACAGAGTGAGTCGCATTTTCTTGAACACGGAGTTGATACAATTGACCACTCGCCATTTCAGCATCAATCTGTGTATCACGATAATAGGTATAATCAATATCGTAATAAGATGAAATCTCACCTTTTTTAATTAATGAATACTGTCTTTCGTTTGAGGTAAAGACTTCTTGCAAGTTTGCTTCTTTATTTACATCGCCTTCTTGCTGCTGTAAGGCAGAAGAAGCTTGTGATTGTGCATCGGCTGGTTGTGATTGTACCGTAGCACTATTATCTGCTGGCGGCGTTGCTGCGACCTCATCAACTTGTTCATCAACAGCTTCATATTCACCAAGTGCTGACTCTTCTTCTGCACTCACTGCTGCTACCGCGTGTTCATTTAAAGACTGTGATGCTGTAGATTCAACTTCAGTTTCCTGCTGATCTACAACCTCATATTCTCCAAGTGCCGGTTCTTCAGCTGCATATACCACCCCTATTGCCATTTGAACACTCAAAGCCAATAAAGTTTTGTTCATCCATTTACGATTCATATTCCATCCCACCATTTTTTATTTTTTTAATCTACTTACTTTTATACTTTATTTACTTTTGTAATAAAGACGTAAAAAATTATATGTCGATTCTCCAAATTTTTCTGAGTCTTCATTTACATTCTTGTCTAAACGAATCGTTGATGCCTTATCTGCAATTTTATCCATATAGAACTGCGGATATTGCATATCGACGAAAGCATAGCGATTGACAGTTGCATCTTCGACATGTCGTAAGTCTGTATCCTGAAGTGCTAATAAATTTTTTCTCTTTTCAGGTGCGACATTAATTAAAAACAGGGTGTTATTTTCCCAGATATCTTTGAAACGTGTTTCATCGAAACTGATATTACCCAGTGCAGGGTCAGCCACATAAACACGGCCATTCTTGTATGCTTTAAACACCACAAAATGCTTAAAGCCTGCATAAGAAATTGGCACAATTGCCGGTTGACCTTGTTTAACCAAATCGGAAAATTCACCTTTGTATCCACCGCTTTCAAAACCGATGGCACCAACAAAGCGCTTCATATCAAGTAAAGAAAAACTACGTCGTTCGACGATTTTCTCGGTCTCACCAAATTTAAGCAAACCATTCATGACCTGTTGTTCTGTCATGGTTACACCAACATCAACATAACCATTCAACAAGGTCGTTAATGCCGCCGATCCACAACTATAGTCATAGGCTTGACGTACAATACCCCTAAATTGATCTTCTACAGCAGGTTTAATGAGGACTGGTTCTCTATGCATTCGAGTGAATGAATCTTGGCGAGAATCTAAGGTTTCAGTGTAATACACAGCTTCTGCTGGCTTCTTCTTAATTTCAAAGGCTTCTTTGGCAGCGTAATACATCAATGCCGAGCCTAATGCGATCTCTAACATATCTCTTAACTTTTCTAGTTATCGGCATGATGTGCCTTTGTTCATTATTTTTTAGAGTTATTACTCTACATCCATGTAAAAAGGAAGATAACCTTTTTTATAAAAAAAAACAGCTTTTTTTTAGTTTTTTTGAAAAATTTCACATTTTTTTGTAAAAAAAAGCGCGTGTAAACACGCGCTTTTTGACACGGAAACTTAGTGACCGCGGATTGTAATGATCGCACCTGGTACATATTGACCTTGCGCTGGGCTGAAGTAAGTTTGCATACCTTGAACTTCTACATCACCAATTGAAGCAGCGGTCTTACTACCCAAATGGATACCTTTGACATAATTATCATGTGCGCCACTTGTGCTCACAATACGTACATAACCTTTATTAGCACCTTCTTCACCAATCACACTGATTGATTGATTAAGTGTTAAATCGTTATCGTTTGCATCTGCAATCTTGATGCTCTCAACAAAGATTTCGCCGGCTGCACGCGTTGCAGTTTTGGTTGAGTTATCCAAAATACCCAAATTTGTGATCTCTAAACCACCAACCATAGTTGTATTCAACTTAATCATTGCGCCTTGCGGTGCAGCACCTAATTGAATGTTTGCAGCCATTTGACCCGTTTTTATAGAAAGACCTGACAAAATCGCGTTTTCAGTACCTGTACCACCACGGCGGATATTCGCTGCTCCAGCTGCTGGTGCAGCAGCCGACCCAACTACACCAATCTCACCAATGTTAATATCTAGGCCTGATACTTGTGCAGCGATATTGATGAATGGATTGCCGCCACCTGCATCTGAGTCAATTGTTAAATCAGCTAAGTTACGGCTATCAAGTAAATAAGCACCGTTATTATCGTAGTTTGCACCAATGACAATACCATTAGTTGCAGTAGCACCAGTACCATTCCCTTTAATATAAATCGCACCAGCTGCGCCAGTACCACCAAAACCAGGCTGACCTGCTGTTCCTGCTGCAGCTAAACCATCGTTATCGTGAATGAATAACTTTTCAATTTCGATTTTTGAAATACCGATCCCAATGCTTAAACCATCTTGACCAGTAGTAGCACCCAATGAAGCATCATCCATTGCTTGCATTGCCATCGCATTTGCGCTGATTGCTAATGAAGAAACTAAAGCAAGTTTAGTAAATTTTTTCATTTCGTACTCTCCCAAGAGTATTATTTTTTTTGATTGTTAACTACTCGATTTCACTAATTGTTTTTTATTTTTTGACAATAGTGAGGCTTTCCTTGAGCAGCTGATTTGCCCTAGTTAAGTTATATCTGTGTCATTTTTTGTTCAACTGCTGTTGGTCGCAATCTATATGTTACCGACAAACGGTATTTACAGGTTTTATGCATACACAATGTTATAGAATAGCGTATCCATGTATCGAATTGATAAAGTAACCTTGTATGAATAAGTCTGTTATTTTTCAAAGAATGCTGACTAAACAACAGCTTAATCCTGCTGAAATGCTTTTATGCTTATCGCATCTTAACCATGTGGTTTACTTAAAAAATGTAAACCAGCCTGTCATTGCATTTTTTGCTTCTGAATATATGCTGATTCAAAATAAAAAAATTAAGAAATTTAGCAGGACATCATTAAGCCAATATCAACAAAAAAATGAGTCCATTGATTTTAATCATTTTTTAAAGAAAGGTTTACAAAACCATCATTCCGAATTTAATGGCGGTTTAATCGGTTTTATTAGCTATGATGAGGCAGCCCAACAACAAGTCAACATTCAACATAAAAACCAGCCCTCTTTATTTTTAGGCATTTATTGCAGTTATATTAAACTGACTGATCAAGGTTGGACCTTTTTTAGTCATGAGCATGATGCTGAAGCAATTTTCCAGGTAATTCAGGATGCCTTGCAAAGCAAAAACAGACCAAGTAGAGACAATCAGACATTTACACTTACGCAACCTTGTACTGCACGCTGGAGTAAAAACCATTATGTGAGTGCCTTTCAACAGGTACAAGATTACATTCGGGCAGGTGATTGTTATCAGATTAATTTGACTCAAGAATTTATCGCTAAAGCACAAGGTTTGTTATTAGATACAGCAGAAGCATTTTGGCAACTGACTGATGCCCCTTATTCAGGTTATCTCAAAATTAATGATTTTGAATTATTAAGCTGTTCCCCCGAACTGTTTATTGATTTTGAAGCAGATCGGAAAATTACCACAAAACCGATTAAAGGCACCATGCCTCGATATCAAGATGCTGTACAAGATGAACAATCGAAACAAAGCTTAATTCACTCAAAAAAAGACCAGGCTGAAAATGTGATGATTGTGGATTTACTGCGTAATGATTTGAGTGTATATGCTGAAACTGGATCTGTAAAAACACCAAAACTGTTTGAAATTGAGTCATTTAATCAAGTCCATCATATGGTCAGTGAAGTCACTGCCACTTTAAGGGAAGATGTCAATCCTTTCCATGTTCTGATGTCTGCTCTTCCAGGGGGCTCGATTACTGGCGCTCCGAAAATTCGTGCCATGCAAATTATAGAGGAACTTGAAGGTGCTCCACGCGGAGCTTATTGTGGTTCGATGGGTTATTTTAATTTTGATGGCACAGGTTCATGGAATATTCTGATTCGCTCAATTCAAAAATATCAGGAAAATGTTTCTGTTTGGGCCGGTGGCGGCATTACCATTGCATCTGATTGCGATGCCGAATATCAGGAATGTTTTGATAAAGTTTCTGCCATGCTAGATTTACTTAACACATGGTATAAACCTGAATAATCCTCATAAAATTCACAAAAAAGCGAACCCTGAGATTAACCTAGGTTCGCTTTTTTGTTGCTTAAATTCTGCTTTTTAGCAAAGTGCAATTAGAGAAAATTCAAGCCAAAATATCGTTTTTCAAGGTATCGACTAAACGCTGGTTTTGCTCATCAGTACCAATGGTAATACGCAGGAACTGGTTGATACGCGGCTTATTGAAATAACGTACAATGATGCCGCGTTCACGTAATTCATCAGCTAATTCACCAGCATCTTTTGTTGGCAATGATGAGAAAATAAAGTTCGCACTTGATGGCAACACTTTAAAACCAATCTCAGTCAACTGTTCCACCAACTTTTCACGGCTTGCAATAACTTTTTGATTTTGTGCTTCGAAATACGCCTGATCCTCAAAAGAAGCCACAGCCGCAGCAATCGCAAAACGATCGATTGGATAAGAGTTAAAGCTGTTTTTGACTGCTTCTAGCGCAGCGATTAAATGCGGCTGAGCAATGGCAAAACCGACACGTAATCCAGCCAGTGAACGAGACTTAGAAGTGGTTTGACATACCACTAAATTTTCGTATTTTTCAACCAAACTCACCGCTGATTCGGCACCGAAATCGACATAAGCTTCATCAATCACAACCACCGAATTCGGATTCGCTTGAAGCACTTCTTCAATTGCAGCTAAACCCAAATCAATACTGGTCGGCGCATTCGGATTGGTAATAATAATACCGCCATTGGCTTGCTTATAATCATTCACCACAATTTCAAAGTTGTCATTCAGTGGCAATACTTTGGTTTTAACTCCAAAGAATTGGCTATACACTGGATAGAAACTGTAAGTAATGTCCGGATACAAGACTGGCAATTCTTGAACAAAAAATGCTTTAAAAATATGTGCTAAGACTTCATCAGAGCCATTACCCACAAACACATTTTCAACAGCTACATTTTGCTGTTTGGCAATGGCCTGTTTTAAAGCTGATGCATCCGGGTCTGGATATAAACGCAATACATCTGCTGAATTTTCCAATACCGCTTGCACGGCTTCCACCACTTTTGGAGATGGTGGATACGGATTTTCATTGGTATTGAGTTTTAATAGGTTTTGGATTTTCGGTTGTTCACCTGGTACGTAGGGTTCTAGTTCACGTACTTCAGGACTCCAAAAACGCATTTGTTCTGTGGTAATCGACATTTTATTTTCTCTTTATGCACTCAACCTACATTTGCGTAAGCCCTCTCCTTCTAGGAGAGGGTTTGGGAGAGGCTAGTCTGTCCAAATTGAGTAAAAATATTTTGCCCTCTCCTAACCTCTCCCATAGAGAGAGGAACATTCATTACTGAATAAATGAGGGATCTAAATTTATATTATTGATAACGATATCTTGCTGATCTCGCATGCGCATCCAGGTTTTCCTGCTGCGCCAAGATATCAGCTGTTTTCGCTAAGGTTTTCACACCTTCTTGCGAGCACATAATCAGGCTGGAACGTTTCTGGAAATCATATACACCAAGTGGTGATGAGAAACGCGCAGTCCCCGAGGTTGGCAACACATGGTTTGGTCCTGCACAGTAGTCACCAATGGCTTCAGGAGTATAACGTCCCATAAAGATTGCACCGGCATGGCGAATATCTTCAGACATTTCTTGCGCTTCATCTAAACAAAGCTCTAAATGTTCAGGCGCGACCTGGTTGATAAGATCAATCGCTTCTTGACGATCTTTCACCAAAACCAAAGCACCACGATTAGCAATAGAAGTTCGTGCGATCTCTGCTTTTGGCAATGCAGCCAAATGTTCTTCAATCGCCAGCTCCACTTCATTTAAAAGCTGTTCATCCGGTGTGATGAAAATCGCTTGTGCAACCGTATCATGCTCAGCTTGGGATAAGAGATCCATCGCCAGCCATTTGGCATTATTTTCACCTTCTGCATACACCAAAATTTCCGAAGGACCTGCAATCATGTCGATACCAACTTGACCGAATACGGCACGTTTGGCAGCTGCAACAAAGCGGTTACCTGGACCGGTAATTTTATCTACACCCGGAACAGTTTCTGTACCATATGCCAAAGCTGCTACCGCTTGTGCTCCACCAATGGTAAATACACGAGTCACACCTGCTAGATACGCAGCAGCGAGTACCAATGGATTCAACTCACCATTGGGTGCTGGAACCACCATAATAATTTCAGCAACACCCGCAACATGAGCAGGTACAGCATTCATCAACACTGAAGACGGATAAGAAGCTAAGCCACCCGGCACATAAATTCCCACACGATCAAGCGGTGTGATTTTTTGACCGAGTGTATTGCCCAAAGCATCCACATAAGTCCAGCCATCTTGCTTTTGTGCTTGGTGGAATTCACGAATTCGATTTGCAGCCAATTCTAAAGCTTCACGAACCTCATTATCTAAACCGTCAAAAGCCGCTTTGAGTTGTTCTTGGGTGAGTTCAAGATCTGAAAACTGATGCGCTGGATGTCGATCGAACTGTTGAGTGAGTTTAAGAACATGAGCATCACCATGTTGACGCACATCAGCAATGATTTGGTCTACGGTTTTTAAAAGTTCAGGATCATTCACAGTCTCAAAAGCCAACAAGTCTACAAAGGCTTGCTTAAAGCTTTGATCTTGGGTCGATAAACGTCGCATCAATTTACCCATCAGGTTTGAATTCGAAGGCTTTAGTTTACCTGTTTTCATGCGCTTTGTCGGTAGCTATAATACGGTATCAGTATTAGTTTTATTGAAATTAACTTTCGCTAAGATTGATGAAAACACTGAATATCTACAGTTTTTTCTCAGGCATAAAAAAACCGCCATAGAATGACGGTTTTTTTCAAATTTGCATACAGAGATGCTTATTTTTTGCTTTCGCGTTCTTCAACTGCTTTTTCAAGCTGTGCCAGAATCGGGTTCAATAAAGTTTGCTTACGTTTGAAACTGGCTTTGTTCACAATTAAACGTGAAGATACTTTGCAGATTTCTTCCAATGGCTCAAGACCATTGGCACGTAAGGTATTTCCAGTATCGACCACATCAACAATGTAATCGCCTAAACCCACCAATGGCGCAAGTTCCATTGAACCGTAAAGCTTGATTACATCGACTTGCTCACCTAGGCTGGCATAGTATTGACGTGTAAGATTCACATACTTGGTCGCAATTTTTAAACGACCTTTCGGACGAACCATCCCGACTTTACCCGCTGTCATTAACTTACAGTTGGCAATTTTCAAGTCTAATGGTTCATATACATTTTGTGCGCCATGTTCCATCAGCACATCTTTACCCGCAACACCTAGATCCGCTGCACCATTTTCCACATAAGTCGGCACATCAGAGGCACGTAAAATTAAAATACGTACTTGTTTATGTGTGGTTGGGAAAATTAATTTACGGGATTTATCCGGATCTTCCAGTAAATTAATTCCTGCTGTTTCTAGCAGAGGTAAAGTTTCTTTTAAAATACGTCCCTTACTTAACGCTAAAGTTAAACCATGATCAAAATTTCCCATAACGTCAAAGTTTGGATCATCGTTTCTCATATCGCTCATTAACTTACTCGCTTAATTTGGGCACCTAAACCTTGTAACTTCGCTTCAACATCTTCATAACCGCGGTCAATATGATAAATACGGTCAATCAGGGTTTCACCTTCGGCAGCCAACGCAGCCAAAACCAAAGAGAAAGAAGCACGTAAATCTGTCGCCATTACAGGAGCAGCTGAAAGTTTTTCCACACCTGTAACCACTGCATCGTTACCTTCAACCTGAATATTTGCGCCCATACGTGCCAATTCAGGTACATGCATAAAACGGTTTTCAAAAATCGTTTCAGAAATCGTAGCAAAGCCACGACCAATCGCGTTGACAGCCATAAGCTGAGCTTGCATATCGGTTGGAAATTCTGGATGTGGCAAGGTCTGGAAGCTGACTGCTTTGGGACGTTTACCCATCATGTCGAGTTCAATCCAGTCATCACCACGAGTGACTTCTGCACCCATTTCTTCAAATTTATCCAGTACAGACTCAAGCAGACTTGGATCAGTATGCGTGGTTTTCACTTTACCGCCGGTGATTGCTGCAGCAGCCAGATACGAACCTGTTTCAATACGGTCAGCAACCACAGCATATTCACAGCCATGTAAGCTTTCAACACCCGTAACCACTAAAGTATCGGTATCCAAACCTTCGATTTTCGCACCCATTTTAATGAGCATTTGTGCAAGATCAGTAATTTCAGGTTCACGTGCTGCATTGCGAATCGTTGTCACACCATCGGCCAACACTGCTGCCATCAAAATATTTTCAGTACCACCTACAGTCACCATATCAAAGACAACTTCGCCACCTTTAAGACGACCATCGACTTTAGCATTGACATAACCGGCTTCAACTTCAATTTCAGCACCCAAAGCTTCTAATGCTTTAAGATGTTGATCGACTGGGCGTGAACCAATGGCACATCCACCTGGAAGAGATACTTTTGCACTGCCATAGCGCGCCAATAATGGACCAAGCACCAAAATTGATGCACGCATGGTTTTTACCAGTTCATATGGAGCAAACTGATTATCTAATGTTGACGTATCTGCTTTAACTGTATCGCCTTCATAAGAGATTTGAACACCCAAACCAGCAATCAGTTTGACTAAGGTATTCACATCCTTAAGATTTGGAACATTAGTCAATGTAGTGGGTGTTTCAGGAAGAATCATTGCAGCAAGTAATGGAAGTGCTGCATTTTTTGCACCAGAAATACGCACTTCACCTTCGAGCCTAATACCGCCCTGAATTAAAAATTTATCCATCTAGTTTTAAGCTCCGAATAAGCTTGCTTTACGCCATTCTTCTTTGGTCATTGCACGAATAGTTACCGCGTGTACTTCACCGCTGGCAATATATGAATTTAACGGAGCATAAACCGTCTGTTGGCGCGCTACTGGACGTTTGCCTTCAAACTGTTCATCTACGATACGAAGATCAAATTTCCCGCCTTGCCCACTAACTGCAACTTCAGCCTCTGGAAAAGCAGCTTTTAAAATTTCAGTGAGCTGTTCATTATTCATCACAAAGACCTCTTATAGGACCAACGGTGTAAAAACCTGCCATTTTACTATAAATATGAAAAATAAATCATTAAGGTATAACATTTAATATATAAAAAAAGAGGTCATAAAAAACCTCTTTTTGTTCAAAAACCGAACTATGCCAGTAAAGACGGGGGTGTAACCTGCATTTTTCTATGCTTATTCAACTGTCTTTTAAGTTTTTCTGTTAATTTCTTTATTGAGGTATACATATCATCAGCTGTCGCCTGTGCAAACAATTCTGCCCCCGGTACCCGAATAATGGCTTCAGCTATATGATTTAAACTTCCTTTTCTTGAACGTTTGTCTACTTGATGATCTTTGGTCAATTTCACCTGCATACTATTGACCTGGTCCAGATGTTTGGTCATTTCAGCAAATTTTAAACGAATATTATCTTCAATTGCAGGGGTGATAGTTAAGTGATGACCACGAATTGTTATTTGCATAATTCTATCCCTCACCTTCATTAGGATTAGTTAAAGTCATAGCTGAAATGATCTGCTGACAGCACTTAGAACTCTGCAATTCACAATTTAAATCATTTCAACAACGCCTTTAAAAGAAAAAAAAGATTCATTATGTTGTCATAATGAATCCCTAGAATAATCAGATTTTAAAAATTAGATCAAGACTTTTCGTTCAGAAGATGAAGGAATATGTAACGACTCTCGATATTTAGCGACAGTTCGACGGGCCACATCAATACCATCTTCTTTTAACAGGTTGGCAATAATATTGTCAGATAAAGGCTTACGTGGATTTTCTTCAGAAATTAACTTTTTAATTTTTGCCCGAATGGCAATGGAAGATGCCTCCCCACCAGAAGTCGTTGCAACATGACTGGAAAAGAAATATTTCAGTTCAAATAAACCACGTGGTGTCAGCATAAATTTATTGGTCGTCACCCGGGAGACTGTAGACTCATGCAACTCCACTTCTTCCGCAATATCGCGCAGTACTAAAGGCTTCATCCCTTCCGCACCAATTTCCAAAAACATTTTTTGATGTTCTACGATACAGCTGGCAACTTTTAATAAGGTTTTATGACGCTCATCAACACTTTTAATAAAGTTTTTAGCATCTAACATTTGATTGCGTAAATATTGATTATCGTTACTTTGATCCGCACGTTTAATCATACTGGCATAAAAAGAATTGATCCGTAATTTAGGCATCACATCCGGATTTAACTGCACTTGCCAATGATCATTCTTTTTCATGACCACCACATCGGGAATTTGATAATCAGAGTCTTTCTCTTCAAATTCCATACCCGGATAAGCTTTTAATGTTTTTAACAGATCAACTGCGCATTTTAATTGATCAGGATTCAAACCCGTTTGCTTAATCAGTTTCGGCAATTCATTCGAAATGAGTAATTCATAATGATTTAATAAAGTTATCGCCTCACAGCGATAAGCTTGATGTACAGGCAAACTTTCTAATTGCACCAATAAACATTCTGCCAGATTACGGGATGCTACCCCTGGCGGATCCAGATGCTGAATATGCTTTAAAACGACGAGAACTTCATCATCTTCCACTTCATCATCATAATCCAGAGATTCCAGTAAATGCTGCACAGATGCCGTGATTTCGGCAATTTCAGCATCCAAAAAACCTTTTTCATCTAAAGAGTCAACAATACAATGTGCAATCAGGCGATCCACAGCAGAAAAATGCAATAAATTGATTTGTTCAAGCACATGTTCTTTTAGACCTAAATGACCCTGACGGTTATCTTCACGCTCTTCATATTCAGGAGAACCCAGACTGGTCGGTTGATGGGTATAGACATCATCCCAATCGGTATCGACCGGTAAATCATCAGGAAGATGGTTTGCATTCAGCTCATTGGTTAAATCTTTATTCTCACGTTCTTGTTCTTGTAAGGTGGATAGACTTTCAATCGAAGATTGCTCTTCTACTTTTTCCAATAAGGGATTACTATCAAGTTGAATCTGAATTTCCTGCTCTAGCTCAAGACTAGAAAGTTGAAGCAAACGAATGGCTTGTTGTAACTGCGGTGTCAGTGACAAGGAGTTTGCAACTTTTAATCCAACCGATAACTTCATATTACCCTACTCTTTTTACTGCTATTTATAAAAGCACACCTTATAAGCAATTTTTGTGCCGTTTTATTTTTTATATCATAGATACACATAAAAAATATACAAATTTGCAGATTTTTTTAGTCATATTTTCTATAAAACACAAAAAAGTAATGATGAATATTTTTTTAAATTAATGATTTAATCTCAGTACGAAATCGAATCAACTAAATAATACTAGAATCAATTTAACTGAAGAATCTAACCTTACTCATCATAATCAATAACAATCTTTAGTTTTTAATAAATTCCCCCCCGCATAAAAAAAGCCCCCTGTCCGTTAGGATCAGGGGGCTTTAGAATAATGAGCTGGCGATGACTTACTCTCACATGGGTAATCCCACACTACCATCAGCGCTAAGAGGTTTCACTTCT
>NZ_JBIQOB010000033.1:0-29218 GCF_044130285.1 Acinetobacter sp. BSP-28 | reverse complement strand
TGAGTATTTTAGTTATCGCTGAGCACGACAACAAAGCATTAAACGCTGCTACTTTAAACGTTGTTGCTGCGGCGCAAAAAATCGGTGGTGATATCACTGTATTGGTTGCTGGTTCTGGCACTCAGGCAGTTGCTGACCAAGCGGCTAAAGTTGCTGGCGTAAGCAAAGTATTGCTTGCTGACGACGCTGCTTATGCAAACCAGTTGGCTGAAAACGTAGCAAAATTAGTTGCTTCTATCGGTACTGGTTATTCACACATTCTTGTTGCGTCTACTACGACTGGCAAAAACATTCTGCCACGTGCGGCTGCACTTTTAGACGTTAGCATGATCACTGATATCATTGCAGTTGAAAGCCCTAAAACTTTCAAACGTCCAATCTATGCAGGTAACGCGATTGCAACTGTAGAGTCTTCTGAATCGATCGTTGTTGCAACTGTTCGTGGTACAGCATTTGATCCTGTTGCTGCTGAAGGTGGTTCAGCTGCGGTTGAAGCCGCTGCATCTGCTGGCGACGCAGGTATCTCTAAATTTGTATCTGAAGAAATCGTGAAATCAGAACGTCCAGAATTAACAGCTGCACGTATTGTTGTGTCTGGTGGTCGTGGTGTAGGTTCTGGTGAAAACTATCACAAAATCCTTGATCCACTGGCGGATAAATTGGGCGCTGCTCAAGGTGCTTCACGTGCTGCAGTTGACGCTGGCTTCGTTCCTAACGACATGCAAGTAGGTCAAACAGGTAAAATCGTTGCACCTGAACTGTATATCGCTGTCGGTATTTCTGGTGCAATCCAGCATTTGGCGGGTATGAAAGAGTCTAAAGTGATCGTTGCGATCAACAAAGATGAAGAAGCGCCAATTAACGCAGTAGCTGACTACTGGTTAGTCGGTGACTTGAACACTGTAGTTCCGGAATTGGTGTCTCATATTTAAAGATATTTGATGCCTTAAATTAAAAAGCCAGTCTGTAGTCATACAGACTGGCTTTTTAATGGGTTACTATTAATTCAAGTGAGCTAAATAAATGTATACAGACTGAGGTGAGTCAAATCAAATCTTAGTCTAGAGTGATCTAACTTACGGAATGACATCCCCGGAATTAAAAAAAGCCTTTTTAAAGCGCATTTAACGCATCTTCAATATTTTGAACCATGTAAATCAGACGTGGCCCAATTTCATTTTCAAGCTTTTCTTGATTCACCAAATAGCTTGGTGCGCCGCAGTTAAAGACCAGTAAACCATGAATTGGATGCACCATAGGTACAGCAACAGAATTGACTTCTTTATGCCATTCACTCAAGGAAAGGCAATAACCATAGTTTCGATAATCGTGAAATGAACGTTCTAGCCCCCGCTTCATCATTGGCCATTCATCTTGATGGCGTTTTGATAAGGCTTCCATAATGAAATTGCGTTCGTTTTCAGGCAGTGCAGCCAAACACGCGCGGCCCATTGCAGTATTGTGTAAAGGGATTGTTGAACCAATCGGGCGACGCATGGTTAAATTTGACTCAGCTTGTACCACATCTAAATACAGCATATTTAAACGGTCGCGCGTTGCCATCGCTACTGGTGCTTGAGCATATTTCGCCATTTCTTCCATATAAGGACGGGCATGTATGCGCGCAGAGATATTTGATAAAGATGCATAGCCCAGTGCCAAAACACCTGTATCTAATGTGTATTTTGTTGAATTCGGTAATTGTTTTAAGTAACCAAGGGAAACCAGTGTATTGGTAATCCGTGCAATCGTAGGCTTTGGTAAGCCTGTTAATTGTGAGAGTTCTTGATTACCTAGAATTTGAGTGGTTGCGGTAAAACAGCGCAGAATTTCTAAGCCGCGTGCAAGAGATGCAATAAATTGGGGATTATTTTCACGATGGATATGTGAAATAGGATCAAGGCGAATTTCATCTAAATTTATTTTTTTTTCTAATTGCTCAGGAGCAATCTCATCTTGATGAATCATAGTGTTCCATTCGTTAGTCAAACAATATATAACATATAATATCAATAAATTTCGCTATACAAAACTTTTTAAAGATTTGACTTGAAGATATCTGTATAGCGAACTTTATTATTTAGACTAATGCCTATTTTTTAAATGCATTTAATTCAGCTGGATATTTTCAATAACCATGGCTAAACCTTGTCCAACCCCAATGCACAAGCTGATGACAGCATATTTTTTGCTGCGACGTTTTAATTCACGCGCTGTAGTCAAGGCAAGACGTGCACCCGAGCAGCCTAATGGATGACCAATCGCAATTGCACCGCCATTTGGATTTACCCGCGGATCATCAAACTCGACATTTAAGCCTTTGAGGCAAGATAAAACTTGTGGTGCAAAGGCCTCATTAATTTCAATAATATCCATGTCGTCTAAGCTGAGATTGGCACGTTTTAAAGCTTTATTGATTGCTTCAATAGGGCCTGCACCCATGATGCGCGGCTCGATCCCTGAAGATGCAGAGGCTAAAATTTTAGCCAGAGGGCGAATACCGTATTTTTCTTCGATACTTTCATTACCAATCAGTAAAGCTGCGGCACCGTCATTCACTCCAGAGGCATTTCCAGCAGTCACAATACCGTCTTCAAATAAAGGTTTTAATTTCTGCAACGCTTCAAAGTTAGAAGTAGGGCGCGGGTGTTCATCTTCATCCACAATTTTCGGCGGAGCTTTACGGCCTTGCGGCACTTCAATTGCTAAAATTTCATCTTTAAAAAAGCCGTCTTGTTTGGCTTGTTCATATTTGGCCTGTGACGCTGCTGCAAAACGATCGGATTCTTCACGGCTGATGCCATAAGCTTCTGCAACATTGTCACCTGTTTCCGGCATAGAGTCGTTGCCATATAGTTTGGTTAAAATCGGATTCGGAAAACGAGAACCAATGGTGCTATCAAACATTTTTATGTCACGGCTGTAAGCAGATTCAGCTTTGGCCAATACAAAAGGCGCGCGGGACATACTTTCGACACCACCGGCAATATAAAGACTGCCTTCGCCGCAGTGTATTGCACGGGCTGCATCAACCACAGCTGCTAAACCGCTGGCGCACAAGCGATTGACCGTTTGAGCTGCAACACTGACCGGCAGCTTCGCCAGCAATAAAGCATGACGAGCCACATTTCTGCAATCTTCACCGGCTTGGTTGGTGTTGCCTAAAATCACTTCTTCGATATCAGTAGCATCTACGCCCGTTTTTTGCACTAAGGATTTAATGACTAGAGCAGCCAGATTGTCGGGACGGATACTGGCAAGACTGCCTGCATGGCGGCCAATTGGGGTACGTAAACCATCGTAAATATAAGCGTTCATACTATTCTTTCCTTGAAGTTTTAATTTAAAAATTTATTGTTGATACATCAGTGATAAATTTAGTTTGCAGCGGCGCTGTAACCATGGGCTCGGGCGATAGCGCGGATCGTGGCTAATGCTAGAGATGCGTTCCAGAATCCGTAATATTTTTTCTTTGCCAATTACATCGCCCCATTCAATTGGGCCAAATGGGTAGCCAAGTCCAAGTTTTACGGCAGCATTAATATCTTCAACCGTCGCGATTTTCTGCTGCGCCATATCGCATGCCAAATTGACTACCATGGCAAGCACACGCTGCGAGACAAAACCAAGACTTTCATCAATCACAATGGTTTCGCAGTCTGGCTGGCTGAATAGTTTCAGCGCGGCTTCAATCATTTTCTGTTTGGTGATGAGGCTTGGCATTAACGTGCGGCAGTGTTCAAAATTGCCCAGCATATCAATGCAGACAACCTGTTCAGGATTGACCTCTAAACGCAGTGCACTGTATGTTGCGTCATCGCCATAATTGGCAATTAAAATCAAATCATCGGCATCTGGTTGGGTATTTGGATTAATTTGAATATTTTTTTGAGCTAAATATGTAGAGAGCTTTTCAAAATCATCTTTAAACTCAGTGCTGAGCCAAACTGTTTTTAGGCCATGACAATTTGCTGAGTATTTTTGAATAATCGAAATCTCTTGTTTGACTTGATCAATATATTTGTAAAATCCTTCGCTTGTTTTACGCCCTAATTTTTTACCGATCAGCATTTGCTGTGTTAATACATTTGGGCGGTAACGCGGCTCTTGATAATACTGGTTGTAAATCGACAGCATGACAGGGTGAGAAACGTCTAAGCCAGTGAGATCAAGCAGCTCAAATGGCCCCATTTTAAAACCCAGTGATTTTTTCAAAATAAGGTCAATTTCAGGAATTGAAGCGATATTTTCACTTAAAATCTTAAGTGCTTCAGTACCATAAGCACGGCCTGCATGATTGATAATAAAGCCTGGAGTATCTTTAGTGCGTACTGGGCGATGTCCCATATTGTGGGCAAGTTCTGAGAGCTGTTCAATAATCTGTGTATCGGTATGTAAGCCTTGAATGATTTCAACCACCTTCATTAAAGGTACAGGATTGAAGAAGTGATAGCCAACGACCCGTTCTGGATGCTGGCATTCTGCGGCAATTTCAGTAATGGACAGGGAGGAAGTATTTGACGCCAATATACATTGCGGACTGACAATGCTCTCAAGCTGTTTCATCAGCGTTTGCTTGATGTCTAATTTTTCAATGATTGCTTCAATAATCAAATCACACGCATGCAGATCTTGAATATTTTCGACAATATGTAAGTTGGATAAAGCTTGCTCAAGTTCAGATTGAGAAATTTTATTTTTTTCGACCAATCGGCTGAATGTCGTATTTAATTTTTCATAAGCATTTTTCGCCGCATTGGGCTGTGTATCGTATAAGTAAACAGCATGATTGGCTTGAACGGCAATTTGAACAATGCCAATTCCCATGATTCCTGCGCCGATCACTCCAATGTTTTTGATTCGTCTTTCCATGTTGACCTCAATAGCGTTTAATCAATGTTGCACTGATGTTTATTATTTGCCTTGATAGCTCGGTTTGCGTTTTTCTAAAAATGCGGCCACGCCTTCTTTTTGATCTTCAGTACTGAAGAGCAATTGGAACGCTTTACGTTCAAGGGATAGTCCCGCAAGCAAAGGCACATCTTCACTAAGTAAAACCACTTCTTTAATTTGCTCTAGGGCAATTGATGGAAGCTTGGCGATTTGCTGCGCCATTTTATAAGCGGTATTTAAGGTTTCAGTATTCTCTGTAACTTGAGAAACTAGCCCCATGGCGAAAGCTTCTTCTGCAGATATAAGACAGCCCGTCATAATCATGCGCATAGCTTGAAATTTACCGACTGCGCGGACTAAACGCTGTGTGCCTCCAGCACCAGGCATAATGCCAACTTTAATTTCAGGCTGACCAAATTGTGCATTTTGACCTGCAATAATAATGTCGGCATGCATTGCCAGTTCACAGCCGCCGCCCAAAGCAAAACCATTGACTGCGGCAATAATCGGTTTTGGGCAATTGGCAATGGTTTGCCAGTAGCGTTCAGTTCGGCGTAAATACACGTCCATTGAACTTGCTTCGGCAAGTTCGGTTAAGTCGGCACCTGCAGCAAAAACATCATCACCACCAGTTAAAATAATCACTCGGATATCATCATTTTCAACTTGCTGAGCAACAGCCTCAGCAAGCATTTTACGCACTTGTGTATTCAGTGCATTTCTTGCTTCAGGGCGGTTAATTTTTATTGTTGCTACTGCAGGAAGTGCATAATCAATTTGAACAATTGCATTTTGATTCATTTTTATAAAAATTCCGTATAGCAAAACTTAATTTACAAAATAATTTAAGCCAAATTTGTTCATTGTTCAATCAAAATGGCAATAAAAAATAAAATATCTAAAAAAAGCAAAATTTTGTAATTATTTTTATAAATATACACAATTTTAATTGTCACTATTAGGAAATGTTGATAATGTATTTCGCATAACGAAATTTAATGCCTATTTTGATAATTAAAGGAAGTCTCATCCTAAAAATGGACTAGGAGAAAAAATGATTCGTGACGAACAGATGTTAGAGCAGTTGCTATCGACGCTTCGTGATTTTGTGAAAAATGTATTAAGACCGCTAGAGCATGAAGTTGATGAAACAGATGCGATCCCTGAACATATTGTGCAGCAAATGCGTGAAATGGGGCTTTTTGGTTTAACGATTCCAGAAGAGTTTGGTGGCCTTGGCATTACCATGGAAGAAGAAGTCCGTGTAGCTTTTGAGCTTGGTCATACTTCTGCTGCATTTCGTTCTTTAATCGGGACAAATAACGGTATCGGTTCAAGCGGTATTTTGATCGATGGTACGGAAGAACAGAAACAGAAATACCTGCCGCGCTATGCAAGCGGTGAAATTATCGGTTCATTCTGCTTAACGGAACCAGATTCAGGTTCAGATGCCGCAGCATTAAAAACATCAGCTGTGAAAGACGGCGACTATTATGTGTTAAATGGAACAAAACGTTTTATCACCAATGCTCCGCGTGCGCAGACCTTTACTGTAATGGCTCGCACCGATTCTGAAATTAAAGGTGCAGCGGGCATTTCAGCCTTTCTGGTAGAAGCTGGTACCGCAGGTTTGTCACTGGGTAAAATTGATAAAAAAATGGGTCAAAAAGGCTCTTATACCTGTGATGTAATTTTTGATAATTGCCGCGTGCATAAGGATCAGCTGATTGGTGGTGTTGAAGGTGTGGGTTTTAAAACGGCGATGAAAGTCCTAGATAAAGGACGTTTGCATATTGCTGCCTATAGCACTGGTATGGCGGAGCGAATGCTTGATGATGCTTTGAACTATGCCATTGAACGTAAGCAATTCGGCCAGCCGATTGCAAATTTCCAGCTCATTCAAGGTATGTTGGCTGACTCTAAAACTGAAATTTATGCAGCCAAATGCATGGTATTAGATGCTGCGCGCCGCCGTGATTTAGGTGAAAACATCAGTACGGAAGCATCTTGCTCGAAAATGTTTGCAACAGAAATGTGCGGCCGTGTTGCAGACCGCTGCTTACAGATTCATGGTGGTGCAGGTTATATCAGTGAGTATTCAATCGAACGCTTTTACCGTGATGTGCGTTTGTTCCGTTTATACGAAGGTACCACCCAGATTCAGCAGATTATTATTGCGCGTGACATGATCAAAGCAGCGACTGCATAACACGATAAATTGAGGAAAAACAAAATGAAAAATGCAAAGTTTAACTGGCAAGATCCGTTTTTATTAGAGCTTCAACTCACTGAAGAAGAGCGAATGATCAGGGATTCAGCACATGCCTATTCCCAAGAGCGCTTGCAGCCACGTGTACTGGAACAGTTCCGTCATGAACAAACCGATCCAAAAATTTTCCGTGAAATGGGGGAGCTTGGTTTACTAGGCCCGACCATTCCAGAGCAGTATGGCGGAGCAGGTTTAAACTACGTTAGTTATGGCTTGGTAGCGCGTGAAATTGAATATGTCGATTCGGGATACCGTTCTATGGCAAGTGTACAAAGCTCACTGGTGATGGTGCCGATTAATGAATTTGGCTCAGAAGAGCAGAAACAGAAATACCTGCCGAAACTTGCAACAGGTGAATATATTGGTTGCTTCGGTTTAACCGAACCGGATCATGGGTCAGATCCTGGCAGTATGATTACCCGTGCAAAAAAAGTCGATGGCGGCTACCGTTTAACGGGTGCGAAAATGTGGATTACCAACAGTCCAATCGCCGATGTCTTTGTGGTTTGGGCCAAAGAAGTCTCTGCTGAGGGTAATGTTGGTGATATCCGCGGTTTTATTCTGGAGAAAGACTGGGAAGGATTGTCTGCACCAGCGATTCACGGCAAGGTTGGTCTGCGCGCTTCGATCACCGGTGAAATTGTTATGGATAATGTATTTGTCCCTGAAGAAAATGCCTTCCCTGAAATACGCGGATTGCGTGGTCCATTTACCTGTCTAAACAGTGCCCGTTATGGCATTGCATGGGGTGCCATGGGTGCCGCTGAATTCTGCTGGCATACCGCACACCAATACACTATGGATCGAAAGCAGTTCGGACGACCGTTGGCAGCCAATCAGTTAATCCAAAAGAAACTTGCAGATATGCAGACTGAGATAGCCTTAGGTTTGCAAGCTGCATTACGCTTTGGTCGCATGAAAGATGAAGGTGTTGCATCGGTAGAAGGCACCTCACTGATCAAGCGAAATAACTGTGGTAAGGCGCTTGATATTGCTCGTGTTGCTCGTGACATGATGGGGGGAAATGGTATTTCTGACGAATTTGGAGTGGCACGTCATCTTGTCAATCTTGAAGTGGTGAATACTTACGAAGGGACTCATGATGTGCATGCATTGATTCTCGGGCGAGCGCAAACGGGTATTCCAGCATTTTGTAATTGAGCCGTAACGGTCACTTTTAAAAGAACACAGCAATCCATCGTTTAAATAAACAGTGGGCAGTTGAGCGTTATTTTAAAATCTGTATTTTTTTTAAAGGCATTACCTTCGTTGTAGTGCCTTTTTTATGTCAATAGACCAGTTTAAAGCCTTTTTATGATAAAAATATTAAATTTCATTATACGGAATATTTTAATATTTGAATCTCATTTTAAAATTTATATGCAGAAATAAAGACGCTATTTTTTAAATTTAAGCCTTTAAAAATTAATAACATTTAAATATGTAACAATGTATTTCAATTATTGACCTTTATTTTAAATAATAAATATAAATAACAATGAGATAAGTTTTTTAAGATGGATTTAAAAAAATTTCGTATAGCAAAATATAGTAATGAATAATTGAAATTAATTTTCTTTTTGTCTATGTTGTATTTATCGATTAAAAGATCATAATTCTGAATAACACGAAGAAAGGATACTGGTATGAAAGGCCTAAAGGATAAAGTCATTATTGTAACAGGCGGTGCTGGCGGTATCGGCAGTGCAACATGTAAACGCTTAGCGCAGGAAGGCGCAAAGGTTGCGGTATTTGACATGAATATTGACGCTGCGCAAAAGGTAGTAACAGATATTCAAAATGCAGGCGGAAATGCACTCGCAGTGCAGTGCGACATTACCAATAAAGAAGTCGTTGATCAGGCGATTGTGCAAACAGAAGCCGAGCTTGGCCCAATCGATGGTCTTGTAAACAATGCAGGTTGGGATATCTTCAAACCATTTATTAAATCTGTTCCTGAAGAGTGGGAAAGACTGATTCAAATCAATTTAGTCGGCATGTTGAATATGCACCACGCTGTACTCAAAGGCATGGTTGAGCGCAATCAAGGACGTATCGTTAATATTGCATCAGACGCAGCGCGCGTGGGTTCATCAGGCGAAGCGGTATATGCAGCGTGTAAGGGCGGATTGCTTTCTTTCTCTAAAACTTTAGCACGTGAGCATGCGCGCAATAACATTACGGTCAATATAATTTGTCCAGGCCCAACAGATACAGCACTTTTAGCTGGTGTAACTGAAGGAGCATCGAATCCTGAAAAACTTCGTGAAGCATTTACACGTGCTATCCCGCTAGGCCGTTTAGGTCAGCCGGATGATCTTGCTTCATCTATCGCATTTTTCTTAAGTGATGATGCAAGCTTTATTACAGGACAAGTCCTGAGTGTCTCTGGCGGTTTAACCATGAATGGTTAATTGACTTGCAACGCGCAGAGTTAAGTAATGAGCGATGGACTCTACTGAATTTGCAAGTCCTAAAAATATATGAAGTAAAAAGTTAAAAGTAGTTTTCAAGGAAAGGAAAAGACCATGAATTTTGAAGATATTTTATACGAAGTAAAAAATGGCGTGGCATGGATCACCATTAACCGCCCAGAAAAAATGAATGCTTTTCGTGGACAAACCTGTGACGAAATTATCCGTGCATTAAACAAAGCAGGCTACGACCGTGAAATCGGCGCAATTGTACTGACGGGTGCGGGCGAGAAAGCCTTTTGTACCGGAGGAGATCAATCTGCACATGACGGCAACTATGATGGTCGCGGGACGATTGGTTTGCCAATGGAAGAGCTGCATACCGCTATTCGTGATGTACCGAAACCAGTAATTGCCCGTGTACAAGGCTATGCAATTGGCGGTGGTAATGTTTTAGCGACCATTTGTGATTTAACCATTTGTTCTGAAAATGCAATTTTCGGTCAAGTGGGTCCAAAAATGGGTTCAGTAGATCCGGGCTTTGGTACAGCGTATTTAGCGCGTGTGGTCGGTGAGAAGAAAGCACGTGAAATTTGGTATTTATGCCGCCGCTATAAAGGTCAAGAAGCTGTCGACATTGGTTTAGCCAATAAATGTGTACCTGCAGATCAATTAGACGCAGAAGTACAAGCTTGGGCAGAAGAAATTTGTGAACGTAGCCCAACGGCAATTGCTATTGCTAAACGCAGCTTCAACATGGATACCGCACATCAAGCCGGCATTGCAGGCATGGGCATGTACGCTTTGAAGCTTTATTACGATACAGAAGAGTCGCGTGAAGGTGTCAATGCGCTAAAAGAAAAACGCAAACCTGAATTCCGTAAATTCTTTAAGTAAGGAGAAACAAGCCATGAGTAAAAATCCTTACATCACTGAAGATTTAGAGTTTTTAGCAGAAACTGCTGAAAAATTTGCGCAAAAGTATATTGCTCCAGGTTTTTTAGAACGTGATCAAAGCCGAATTTTTGACCGGGATTTAGTCAAAAAAATGGGTGAAATGGGCTTCATCGCACCTGAATTGCCTGAACAATATGGCGGACAAGGCATGGGGCGATTGGCAGCTGGCGTGATTCATGAAGCCGTTGCAAAAGCCGATTTAAGCTTTTCTTATATCAATTTATTAGCATCACTGAATGGTCAAATTTTGGCGGAACATGGCAATCCAGAAGTAGTAGAGCCATGGCTGCGCAAGTTAACTGCTGGCGAAGCTATTTTTGCCATTGGATTAACCGAGCCGCGCGGAGGTTCAGATGCAGGCAGCCTGCGTCTTAAAATTGAACGTGATGGCGATGAATACGTGCTCAATGGTGAAAAGACCTCAATTTCTGCTGCCGACCAAGCTGATGCATCGGTCATTTTTGGGCGTACAGGGACGATTGAATCAGGCGCACATGGCGTGACGGCAGTTTTAGTACCAATGGATTTACCGGGCATCACAACGACCCGTTTCGATTGTCATGGTCAGCGTGCAATTGGCCGTGGTTCAATTTTCTTTGACAATGTGCGGGTTCCAGTTAATCACCGCTTGGGTGAAGAGAATAAGGGCTTCGTTCAAGTGATGCAGGGCTTTGACTTTTCCCGTGCATTGATTGGTTTGCAAGTACTGGCTGTAGCACGTGTGTCTTTGGATGAAGCTTGGGAATATGCGGCGCAGCGTGAAGCTTTTGGTAAACCATTGACTGCATTCCAAGGTGTTTCACATCCATTAGCGGACTATGAAACTCAAGTCGAGGCAGCCCGTTTATTATGTTTACAGACTTTATGGTTGAAAGATAATCACTTGCCGCATACCGCAGAAGCAGGCATGTGCAAATGGTGGGGACCGAAATTAGCTTACGACGTTGTGCACCAATGCTTGCTGACTTTCGGTCATGCAGGTTATGACCGCGGTGTGATGGAACAGCGTATGCGTGATGTACTTGGTTTTCAAATTGGCGATGGTACTGCGCAAATTATGAAAACCATTATTGCCAGACATAAAGCGGGACGTAAGGCAGTGCCAGCGTAAATAAACGTAAAACTGTTTTGTATGTCTATTACCTGAATTTACGTTTGGGTAATAGGCACATATTGAAATGAAATAAGAAAAGCAGCTGTGTGCTGGCAATTAAGCGGTTTGAAATAAAACGGTTGGATAATTATAAATTGGAGTTATGGAATGGATTTCGATGCGGTTCTTTTACCCCCTCGCAGGGAAAAAATGATTCAAGAAGGCTACTGGCTGAATAAAACTATCCTGCAATCCTTAAATGAAGCAGTGCACCAGTATCCGGATAAAATTGGCTTAGTGAGCTATAAGACAGAAGATCAGTCGGAAACCAGCTTTACTTACCGTGAAATGCTGCATACAGCAAATCGAATGGCTTTGGGTTTAAAGCGTCTGGGGGTGCAAAAACAAGATATCGTTTCTTGCCAATTGCCCAACTGGTGGGAATTCACATTGCTTTATATTGCTTGTCGACGCATTGGTGCAGTGTTGAATCCATTAATGCCGATTTTTAGAGAACGCGAACTTTCTTTTATGTTAAAACATACGGAAAGTAAAGTTTTTGTCGTACCGAAAATCTTCCGTAAATTTGACTATGAAAAGCAGGCGAATCAGCTTAAAAGCAACATTCCAAGTATTGAGCATGTTGTTGTCATCGGCGGTGAGGGGGAAAACAGTTTTGAGAAATTGTTGCTTAATCATGGCTTAGACAGTGATCCGCAGATTCTAAACACATTGAATGATGTCACTATTACGGCAGATGATATTGCACAGCTGGTCTTTACCTCGGGAACCACAGGTGAACCCAAAGGTGTAATGCATACCGCAAATACCTTATTTTCCAATATTGTACCTTATGCTAAACGACTGCATTTGAATAAAGATGATGTGATCTTAATGGGTTCGCCAATGGCACATCAAACGGGCTTTATGTATGGCCTAATTATGCCTGTATTGCTCAAAGCCAAAGCTGTATTACAGGATGTATGGGACGTTAATACTGCAATTGATCTGATTCATAAGCATCAAGTGTCATTCACCATGGCATCTACGCCATTTTTAAATGATTTATCTGAGGCTGTTTTGGATAGCCATCAATCCTTAGAGAGTCTGAAATTATTCTTGTGTGCAGGTGCGCCAATTCCAAGTACTTTGGTGCAAAAAGCGCGTCAGAATATGGGGGTTAAAGTGATTTCGGCCTGGGGAATGACTGAATGCGGCGCCGTGACCATGACGCGCCCTGAAGATGATGACGAGCGTTCATTTAATACCGATGGACTACCATTACCTGGTGTTGAAGTGAAAATTGTCGGTGATGATGGTAAAACTTTAGCCCCAATGCAATCGGGCACACTGATGATCCGTTGCTGTTCAAATTTTGGCGGCTATTTAAAACGTCCGCAATTAAATGAAACTGATGCCGAAGATTGGTTTGATACGGGGGATATTGCTTATCAAGATGAACAAGGCTATATCCGCATTGCGGGACGAAAAAAGGATGTCATTATCCGTGGTGGGGAGAATATCCCAGTTGCAGAAGTTGAATCTCTTATTTACCTGCATCCTGAGATTGCGACAGTCGCTTTAGTGCCATATCCAGATGAGCGTATGGGGGAAAAAGCCTGTGCAGTAGTCAAACTGAAAAATCCAGAACATGAGCTGACGCTGCCATCACTGGTGGAATTTTTGAAAACGCATCAACTGGCTAATCAATATTTACCAGAACGGCTAGAAATTTGGGATGAACTTCCAATGACGCCATCGGGCAAAATTCAAAAATTCAAAATTCGTGAATTATTAATGAATTAACAAATACAAAGACGTATTTTACCAACCAAAATCTGAATAAATCTATTCGATAAATATTAATTTTTATATTTATCAATAGCTTTTTTCGGCCTGAAAAAAATATGCGTATCCAAAATTAAACATTTGGGGAATAAAAGGATTTTAACAATGAAAAAAAATGTACAGCTTTTTGCTAAAAGCACTCTGACCTTATCCATATTGGTTTTCACCTCATTGGCTCATGCAGAGGCCAGTTTGGAACAGCAAGTTGCACAATTGCAGCAGCAAGTCCAAGCACTGCAGGAATTGGTGCAACAACAGCAAAAAGTCAATGATCAAAAGTTCAATGAACAAAAAATGGCAGCTGTACCTGTATTGGTTGAAAGTGCTGCACCACAAAAATCACCAACACCTATTTTAAAGCATACGACAAATGGCGGTGCTGAATTTGAACTATACGGCAATGTGCGCGCGGACATGAGTTATCAAATGAAAGGTCCAAGCACCATGTATAACTTAATCAGTGCTGTACCGCTGGAAGGAACAGAGGCTGAACACAAAAACTCAGATAAATTTCAAAGTACTTTAAATGCCACACGTTTTGGTTTTAATTTTAAAACACCTCAACTTGGCGATCACGCAGTTGGCGGTAAGGTAGAAATGGACTTTTTTGGCGGATCTGGGCGTGATACTTTCCGTATTCGTCATGCCTATATGACTTATGATCAATGGCTCTTGGGTCAAACATGGTCTAACTTTAACGCTATAGAATATTTTCCTGAAACGGTAGATGCATCACTTTCTGTCGGTGGGTCATTAACTCGTGTACCGCAAATCAAATATTCAGTTCCTGTGAACCCTAATCTGAATTTGGCATTTAGTTTGGAAGATTCGAAAGCTGAAACGGTGACACGTACAGGTACGCAGAATTTTACAACAGATCCCGATGCGAAATTAAAATTACCATCAGCAACTGGGCGTGTGAATTATAAATTTGATAATGGTTCAGCACTTTCTGGACGTGCTTTTGTCACTCAAAAAGCGACCAACCATGAAGGCAATGATGATTTCTTAGCATGGGGCATGGCATTAGGCGGAAAATATCAGGTATCTGAAAATACCTTAGTTCGCTTCGACTACAACCACATTAAAGGGGATACCAAAAACTTACTTTGGTCCAATATGGCCTATGTCTTTGATGAAAATAATAAAATGCGTGCCAATCAATTTGATGCGATTAGCGTCGGTTTAACGCAAAAAATCACGCCTAAAATCCGCTCAACATTAGGCTTTGGCTATATGAAAGCAGATGATAATAATGCCTTTTCACAGCTGGTGCATAATGATGAAACCCAAAATGCCGAGCTGAAAGAAGGCTGGATCAATTTATTTTACAATCCAGTGAAACCAGTGAATTTTGGTCTGGAGTATATGTATGGTGAGCGTAAAACATTTAATGATAAAAAAGGTATAGATAATCGACTAAATTTCACAGCGATTTATGATTTTTAAAACAATTTTATGTAGACGTTAATGTATGTGGGTTCTATCTTTTTATACAATAAAACCTTTTTATATGATTATGTGCAAAGTAATGGAAAAACCCCTTTGAGGAGTATTTTACGTGTATCTAAGTCTTGTAATTAGCTGTTTTATTTATCTAAATTAGATAGAACCCATCGAACAAACATACCCCTAATATTGGAATATTATCAGCGAAAATGATATGAGTTCAGTGAGAAATCAAAAAATCATATTAAAAAAACAAAAAATTTTGGAGTCAGCAGAAAGGCTTTTAATTGATAATTGTCAGAATATTTTGATAGATGATTTAGCAAAAGAAGTAGATATGGCAAAGGGCACAATATATAAATATTTTAAGAGTAAAAATCAAATATATTTGGAAATTTTAATCCAAAATGAAAAACGGTTATTAGATATTTCAATAAACTATAATAAAGATATTAAGACGTTTTTATCAAATTTTATGTTGTATCATCTGAATAATTCAAATCGAACGATTAAACTGCATACAATAGAGGAACAGATTACCAGTCAAGAACGAAAACTGAACTCTTTATTTGATGAGCTGTATTCTATACGTGAAAAAAGAATTGTCGAAATGAAAGACATTACAGCGGAGCATTTAAAACGGGTGGGAAGTGTATTTTCTGTTCGTGATTATTTTTCTTATATTTGGAGTATTACCTATGGGGTTGCTCTGCTTATCAGTTCAAACTGCTGTAAACAGGCAGGGCTGGATAAAGAGAAATTGATCAACTTTTACATAGATCAAGTAATTAATATTTAAGGTTGAAATCTAGGGATGTTCTTTGAGCAAGCAGCTTGTAGGTACTTTGATATTTGAGTAAGCTTGTTAGATATGTTTTTAATCCTAATCCTTTAACTGATTCATCCTAGAAAATGACATAAGGTTTTTTATCAGGGCATGTACATTGGTTTAAGCGATTGGTTGTAAATTTAAATGTTGTAGTTTTCATAAAAAAGGTAGCAGATAGAATCAATTTTAAGATTTTATTATCAACTTAAAATAGATTAGATTTTTATAATTCTATCTATATATCATTAAATTAAAGCAATAGAGAGCCTGTAAATAATTTTGTGTAATTGCTTTTCATAAATTAAAGGTGATTGCTTAAGCGGTCACCGAATTCAATAATAAAGCGGCTCATGGCTAAACGCCAGTCGCGAATAGGCATATTCCACTTTTTGGATGCTGCATCAATTGCCAGATAAATCACTTTACGTACAGAATCATCCGTTGGAAAGACTTTACGCTTCTTGATCGCCCTGGCGTATTACGCTGTTTAATGACTCAATCGCATTGGTCGTATAGATGGTTTTGCGTATCTCGGTTGAATAAGCAAAGAAGGTATTTAGATTCTCCCAGTGCGTACGCCAACTTTTGCTGATCTGTGGGTACTTGTCATCCTATGTTTGGGCAAATTGATCCAGAGCCATCAAAGCTGCCTCTTCAGTGGGTGATTGATAAACGGCTTTTAAATCCTGAGTGACCGCCTTGTAATCTTTCCATGACACGTATTTCAAGCTGTTGCGCAGCATGTGGATAATGCACAGCTGGATGTGGGTTTGCGGGTATAGCTGTTAATGGCATCAGGAAAGCCTTTTAGTCCATCTACACAGGCGCTCAGAATATCCTGCAACCCTCGGTTTTTCAGCTCAGTCAGAACATTTAGCCAGAACTTGGCACCTTCATTCTCAGCCATCCACATACCCTTGCGGAATATATTCCTCATCTTTCTGTCCATCAAGATTAATGCCTAAGGCAAGGAATACAGCCTTGTTGATGACACTGCCATTATGACGGACTTTAACTACAATACAGTCCATATAAACGATGGAATAGATCGCATCCAACGGACGGTTTTGCCATTCAGCAACTTGCTCCTTGACTGCATCAGTCACCTTGGAAATAAGCGCTGGAGATACATCAGCATCGTACATTTCCTTAAAGGTAGCAACGATTTCACGGGTGGTCATACCTTTGGCATAAAGGGATAGAATCTGGCTATCCATTTGCGTGATACGGGTCTGATTTTTCTTAATCAGCTGTGGCTCGAATGTACCGTCACGATCTCGTGGTGTGGTGATCTCTATCTCACCGTCATCGCTAAGGATGGTCTTACTGGAATAACCGTTACGGGCATTTGAACCATTCTTACGAGCATTCTTTTCATGTCCAAGATGCGCTGTAAGTTCAGCATTGAGAGCCGTTTCAACAGTGATTTTGGTCAACAATCGAGTGAATTGATTGAGATAGTCTTCTGTTTTGATTCCTTTAGCAAATTCTGCTGCAAGGTCTTTTAGTTTTTGTTCGTTCATCATATTGCCTGACTCCGTTGTGAATATGAACATAGCAAATTCAGGCAATTACACAATTTAATTTACAGTCTCGCAATAGAACAACTCTAATAAACGCTAATAAATATATTGAAGCAAGAACTCATAATTCTATGCCTTCGACCCGCTCATAGGTTGATCTTTTATGGCGATAGATATTTAGTCTTGAGAATGAATTAAAGAAGCAAGTTCCATAACAAATGCATATTTTGATGAATCTGAACACATTCATCCTCTGCATACCCATCAAAACGACATATTGATTAGAGCTTTTGTCTACACTTGACTTGCCCCTATTGGAGCAATTTTAACAGTGCTTCTGCTGTCGTCGCAGAAGATGCCGGATTTTGTCCGGTAATCAGTAAGCCATCTTGTTGTACATGAATCTGCCAGTCTTCAGCTTTGGAATATTTTCCACCTTTTTCCTTGAGCATGTCTTCGACCAAAAAGGGAACAATTTCGGTCAGGCCCACAGCATTTTCTTCAGTATTGCTAAAACCTGTGATTGATTTGCCTTTTACAATAGGCTGGTCATTACTGCTTTTCACATGACGGAGTACGCCGGGTGCATGACAAACCAAAGCAACTGGCTTATTCGCTTGCAGGGTTTGCTCAATTAAGGAAATTGAGGTCTGATCTTCGGCCAGATCCCATAATGGACCATGACCACCCGGATAAAATACTGCATCAAAATCGGCAATAGAGATTTCACTTAGTTTCCGGGTATTCGTCAAGGCCTGCATTGCTGTTTGATCTGCCTCAAAACGCCGGGTGGTTTCAGTCTGGGCATCTTTTTCATTACTTTTCGGATCTAACGGTGGCTGACCACCTTTAGGAGAGGCCAATGTGACTTCTGCACCGGCATCGATAAACGTATAATAAGGTGCTGCAAGCTCTTCCAGCCAGAAGCCGGTTTTCTTACCGGTATCACCAAGCGTGTCATGTGAAGTCAAAACCATCAGAATTTTCATATTATTTTCCTAAAATTATCCAAATTATCGGCCGTTAATTTAGCAAGTATAAAGATCGAAGAATGTTCTGATCCGTTGAATTGCTGTATCGAGATGTTGTTATGTAGGGTTGATCAAGCTGTGGTTTATCTTCCCATTAATAGCGCTTGCTGAAGATCGGCCTGTTTACGTAAAAAATCCCAAACCAGTTTGATTTTCGGTTCATGTTGTAAATCGACTAGCGTCAGCATCCAGAAAGTATGGGTAAAGCTCAGCTGATCGCCCAGAACTTCTTCAAGTTCGCTTTTATTATGAACCAAGAATCTCGGCAAAATCGCCAGTCCCGCACCTGCACGAACTGCAATCTCCTGCGCCAGAATGCTGTTACTGCGAAAGCAGGCGCTCACTTGCAGGGGCAGACGCTCTAGCGAATACAGCGCAGCGCTATAGACCAGATCATCAATATAATCGACAAAGCGGTGCTGTTTGAGGTCTTCCAGATGTTTAATTTCCGGATTTTGCTGTAAATAATGCTTGCTGCCATACAGCTTTAAACAGTAGTTGGACAGACGGGTAATGATATACGGTCCAGATTTGGGCCGGTCGATAGAAATGACAATATCCGCTTCCCGATGCGAGAGTTTAATAGTTTTAGGTACCGGAATCAGGTCAATGGTCAGCAATGGATAATGTTGGGAAAACTCCGCCAAAAGACCAGCCAGAAATGCCGTCCCAAAACCTTCCGGCGCTCCGATACGGACCCGACCTTGCAAGGGGTCATGCCGCTTGTCAATTTGGATAAACGACTGTTCCATCTGTTCCACACGGGGGACCAGTGCCAGACCTTCCGAGGTCAGTTCATAACCGGTGGCTTCGCGCTTAAACAGTTGCGTACCGAGGGTATTTTCCAGCGCCTGAATGCGCCGTGCCACGGTACTGTGTTCAACCCCAATCAAGCGGGCTGCGTTGGTGAGCGTTTTAGCACGTGCCAAAACTAAAAAAAAGCGTAAATGATCCCAATCTACTTTCATCTTCTATTTAACATCCTGTTAAATCACTGTGCATATTTGCACAACCATCGTGCATCAATTTCTATTGGTGGTCAAAGTGTTCTTTGTTAGTCTGCTGAAACAGCGAAAAAATAAGACGCTGAATAAAGCCAGTAAAGGCAGATACAACGACAATAACAAACCAGCACGGAGCGACCATGAACGCCATTCATCATCCACAGCAAAGTACCGGATTCACCACCGCAAAACTCCTTATTAATGGTGAATTTGTTGAATCCAAAACTAGCCATTGGCAAGATATTGTCAATCCTGCGACTCAGGAAGTCTTGGGTCAGGTACCATTCGCAACCCCTGAAGAAGTCAATGCTGCGATTGCGGCGGCGCAAAATGCCTTTGCCAGCTGGCGTCAAACCCCGATTCAGGCCCGTATGCGGATTATGCTGAAACTACAGGACCTGATCCGCAGTAACTTGAAAAGTATTGCACAAGTTCTGACCGCTGAACAGGGCAAAACCCTGGCCGATGCCGAAGGTGATATTCAGCGCGGTTTAGAAGTGGTCGAGCATGCCTGTTCTGTTGGAACCTTGCAAATGGGTGAATATATTGAAGGCGTGGCACGCGGTGTCGATACTTATACCTTGCAGCAACCGTTAGGTGTCTGTGCAGGGATTACCCCGTTTAACTTCCCGGCGATGATTCCACTGTGGATGTTCCCGATGGCGATTGTCTGTGGTAATACTTTTGTCCTGAAGCCTTCGGAACAGGATCCACTATCAACCATGATGCTGGTTGAATTGGCTATTCAGGCGGGTGTACCGGCTGGTGTGCTGAATGTCGTGCATGGTGGTAAAGAGGTGGTCGATCTGCTGTGTACCCATCGCGATATCAAGGCGATTTCTTTTGTGGGTTCGACTGCAGTCGGTACGCATGTCTATAATCTCGCAGGCCAACACGGCAAGCGTGTGCAGTCGATGATGGGTGCCAAAAACCATGTCGTGGTGATGCCAGATGCCAATAAAGAACAGACCTTAAATGCGTTGGTGGGAGCAGCTTTTGGTGCAGCGGGACAGCGTTGTATGGCGCTTTCCGTGGCCATAATGGTCGGGGACACCAAGCACTGGGTGGATGAACTGGTCAATAAAACCAAAACTTTGAAAGTCAATGCCGGACACGAGCCAAATACCGATGTTGGACCGGTGATTTCAACACGTGCCAAAGCGCGTGTAATCGATTTAATTAACAGTGGGGTTGAACAGGGTGCCGAACTGCTGCTGGATGGCCGTGATGTACAGGTTCTAGGCTATGAACAAGGTAATTTTGTCGGGCCAACGATTTTTAATCAGGTCACGACCGATATGCGTATTTATAAAGAAGAAGTATTTGGTCCGGTACTGGCGATCATGCATGTCGATACTTTAGAACAAGCGATTGAGCTGATTAATGCCAATCCGTTCGGTAATGGCGTTGGACTCTTTACCCAAAATGGTAATACGGCACGTACCTTCCAGAACCAGATTGATATCGGTCAAGTGGGTATTAACATTCCAATTCCTGTCCCTGTTCCTTTCTTCAGCTTTACCGGTTCACGCGGTTCAAAACTGGGTGATCTAGGTCCTTATGGCAAACAGGCGGTGCAGTTCTATACCCAGACCAAAACCATTACTAGCCGATGGTTTGAAGATGACCAAGAAACCACAGGTGTAAATACCACGATCAGTCTGCGTTAAGGAGCATCAGCATGAAAATTGCATTTATCGGTTTAGGCAACATGGGCGGCTCCATGGCGCAAAACTTGCTCAAGTCGGGTCATCAGGTTTTTGGTTATGACTTAAGTGCATTGGCTTTACAACATTTTGCAGAAGCTGGCGGTGTGGTCTGCGATAGTCCACAAGCTGCCGCGAAGCAGGCAGAGGTCGTGGTCAGCATGCTGCCCGCCGCCAAGCATGTCCGTGAAGTTTATTTAGGCGAACACGGTATTCTGGAGGTGCTTCAAGCGGGGAGTTTGTGTATCGACAGCAGTACCATTGACCCGCAAACCATTCAGGACATTGCTGCAGCAGCTCAGTCCAAACAGATTCGCGTCTGTGATGCGCCGGTATCCGGCGGTACTTTAGGTGCCAAAGACGGTACCTTGACCTTTATGGTCGGTGCAGATGCTGCAACCTTTGAGGCAGTCAGACCGGTCCTCAGCTGTATGGGTAAAAATCTGGTGCATTGTGGTGCGGTGGGAACAGGACAGGTGGCAAAAATCTGTAATAACCTGATTCTGGGAATTTCCATGACTGCGGTGGCAGAAGGGATGGCACTCGGGGCCAAACTGGGAATTGATCCACAGGCCCTGGCTGGCGTGATCAACAGTTCTACCGGACGTTGCTGGAGTTCTGAAATTTATAATCCATGGCCCGATATCTGTGTCAATGCACCGTCATCGCGGGGTTATACCGATGGTTTTGCGGCACAACTGATGCTCAAGGATTTGGGCCTGGCCGTGGATGCTGCGCAACAGGTTGACCAACCGGTTGTACTCGGTAGCATGGTACAGAAACTCTATCAACAGCTCTGTCAGGAAGGAGATGCTCATCTGGACTTCTCCAGCATCATGCATCAATACACGGCAGCACCAGTCTAACCATTAAATCATCCATGATGGAGCAAGGAGATGCTCCATCAAAAAATACCCTGTCAGTAATAACTATAAATTCAGGCTGAGGTTTAACATGCTAAATTATCAAAAAACGGTACAAGATTTTGATTTAAATACGGTTGCAAGTCAGTTTCTATCCGGTTCCATGCAGGCGCTGAATGCCTGTTATGAGTGTTGCGATCGTCATGCCGATTCCGATGCAATTGCCTTGTTCTGGTACGGTAAAGATGGCCGTAAAGAACAATATAGCTTTGCCGAACTCAAAAAATATTCCAGCCAGTTTGCGAACTTTTTAAAGTCTCAGGGGATTGGTAAGGGCGACCGCGTTTCCGGATTATTACCGCGCACCCCTGAGCTGATCATCACTATTCTGGCAACCTGGCGCATTGGCGCAGTCTATCAACCTTTATTCACCGCCTTTGGTCCCAAAGCCATTGAGCACCGTATTCAACTTGCCCAGAGCAAGCTTGTGGTGACTGATCTGGCGAATCGGGACAAATTATCCGAAATTAGCAACTGTCCGCCGATTGTGACGGTGCATGCTGAAACCCAAGCAGACACTTATCCACACGATCTCAGTTTTTGGACGGTGTTAAACCGCCAGGCTGAAGCTTGTGAGCTGGAGATGCTCAATAGTGATGATCCTTTTTTATTGATGTTTACCTCGGGCACGACCGGACCGGCGAAACCGCTTAAAGTGCCGCTGAAAGCACTGATTGCTTTTGCAAGCTATATGCAAAATGCCATTAGTTTAGCTCCTGAAGATGCTTTCTGGAATATCGCCGATCCTGGCTGGGCTTACGGCTTGTACTACGGTATTACCGGCCCCTTAATGCTTGGACACTCGACCCTGTTTTATGAAGGCGGTTTTAATGCCGAAAGTGTCTGCGAAATCGTCAAGGAATATGGCATTACTAATCTGGCTGGTGCACCGACCGCTTACCGCATGATGATGGCTGCGGATCCTGCACAGATGGCCCAGCTGCGCGGCAAGTTGCGCGTCGTCAGCAGTGCCGGGGAACCTTTGAATCCAGAAGTGATCCGCTGGTTTAAAGAGGTGCTAGATGTACCGATTTATGACCATTATGGCCAGACTGAAGTCGGGATGGTGGTGTGTAACCATCATGCTCTGGAACATCCGGTCCGTTCAGGTTCGGCAGGTTTTGCTAGCCCAGGTTACCGAATTGCAGTTGTCGATGAACAGGGTCATGAATTAGCTGCTGATATCCCGGGAATTCTGGCAGTTGATATCAGCCAATCGCCAATGATGTGGTTTTCCGGCTATGAAGAAAGCCGCAAATCTCCCTTTGTCGGCCACTACTATTTAACCGGTGATACCGCGGAAATTCATGCTGATGGCAGTATGAGTTTTGTTGGACGCAGTGATGACGTGATTACTACTTCCGGTTATCGGGTCGGACCATTTGATGTGGAAAGTGCCTTGCTGGAACATGATGCCGTGATTGAAGCTGCGGTGATTGGTGTGCCTGACCCTGAAAGGACCGAAATCATTAAAGCCTTTGTGATTCTGGCAAATACTTTTGCAGCTTCGACCCATCTAGAAGAAGAGCTCGGTCAATTTGTGAAAAAGCGTTTATCTGCCCATGCCTATCCACGCCTGATTGAATTTGTGACCGAATTGCCGAAAACCCCAAGCGGTAAGATTCAACGCTTTTTACTGCGCAATCAGGAAATCAACAAGCAGCAGGCTAAGACAGCATAAGCAGCCAAAGCTAGCAGATTGAATAAAAATATCGCATACAGAGATTGAAGGAAGAATCGATGCAATTAACGGAAGAACAACAACTGATTCAGGATATGGCCAAGAGCTTTGCCCAGGAACAAATTAAACCTTTTGCCGGGGAATGGGATCAAAAAGGTATCTTTCCTAAACAGGCCTTGGCCCAAATGGGAGAGCTGGGTTTTCTCGGCATGCTGATTCCGGAAGAATGGGGCGGCTCAGGTACCGGGACATTGGCTTATGTCCTGGCCTTAGAAGAGGTTGCTGCGGCTGATGGTGCGACTTCAGCCATCATGAGCGTACATAACTCGGTGGGTTGTGTACCAATTCTCAAATTCGGGACAGAGCAGCAAAAGCAGCAATTTTTAAAGCCTTTGGCCCAAGGTGAAATGATTGGTGCCTTTGCCCTGACCGAACCGCATACCGGCTCGGATGCTGCCGCAATTAAAACCCGTGCGGTCAAAGATGGCGAGCACTACATCATCAATGGCGCCAAACAGTTTATTACTTCCGGGAATAACGCCGGGATGATTATTGTCTTTGCCGTGACTGATCCAGGCGCGGGCAAAAAAGGTATGAGTGCCTTTTTAGTGCCACGAGATACCCCGGGTTATGAAGTGATCCGGGTGGAAGAAAAACTGGGGCTACACGCTTCAGATACCTGTCAGATTGCCTTAACCGATGTGCGCATTCATGAAAGTTTAAGACTCGGTGCAGAAGGCGAAGGTTTAAAAATTGCCCTCGCCAATCTAGAGGGTGGACGGATTGGCATTGCGGCACAAGCAGTTGGACTAGCCCGTGCCGCTTTAGAGGAAGCTACCCGCTATGCACATGACCGCGTGGCCTTTGGCAAACCGATTTTTGAACAGCAAGCGATTTCTTTCAGGCTGGCCAGTATGGCTACCGAAATTGAAGCTGCACGTCAACTGGTCCATTTTGCAGCACGCAAGAAAGAAGCCGGTGAAGCCTGTTTAACCGAAGCATCCATGGCCAAGCTATTTGCTTCAGAAATGGCAGAACGCGTCTGTTCAAAAGCGCTGCAGATTTTTGGCGGCTACGGTTATCTCAAAGATTTTCCAATCGAACGCATTTACCGAGATGCGCGTATTTGTCAGATTTATGAAGGCACCAGCGATATTCAGCGCCTGGTGATTGCACGCAGCCTCTAATTTTAAAAGGATTTATTTCATGCAGTGGCAAACAATTTTATTAGAACAACGCAATGGTGTCGGACTGATTACCTTAAACCGTCCGCAAGCTTTAAATGCACTGAATAACCAGCTGATTATTGAGGTCAACCAGGCCCTTGATCAGCTGGAAAAAGACCCGGAAATTGGCTGTATTGTAATTGCTGGTTCGGAAAAAGCCTTTGCCGCAGGTGCCGATATTAAGGAAATGGCAGATTTAACTTTCCCGCAAATTTATCTGGACGATTTTTTCAGTCTGGCCGACCGGATTGCCCAGCGCCGTAAGCCTTTAATTGCTGCAGTGAGTGGCTATGCCTTGGGCGGTGGTTGCGAACTGGCCTTAATGTGCGACTTTATTTACTGTGCCGACAATGCAAAATTTGGTTTGCCTGAAGTCACCTTAGGCGTGTTGCCCGGCATTGGCGGGACCCAGCGTTTAACCCTGGCCATTGGCAAGGCCAAAGCCATGGAAATGTGTCTGACTGCACGGCAAATGGGAGCGCAGGAAGCCGAGCAAAGCGGTTTGGTCGCTCGGGTATTTGCCAAGGAAGAATTGCTGCAACAAACCCTGCAAGCGGCCGAAAAGATTGCCGAGAAATCCTTGCCGGCAGTGATGATGATTAAGGAGTCGATTAACCGGGCTTTTGAGGTCAGTCTGGCTGAAGGCTTGCGTTTTGAACGCCGGGTTTTCCATTCCATTTTTGCCGGTGCTGATCAAAAGGAAGGCATGCAGGCCTTTGTGGAAAAACGTCCAGCCCAATTTACCCATCAATAAAAATCACAATAGGAAAAAAATAATGAGTGATGATAACAACTTAGAAATTCGGGTCGAAGGAGGTCTGGGCATTATCAGCCTGGACCGCACCAGCCATTTAAATGCTTTAACCCTGTCGATGATTCAGGGCATTCAGGCACAACTCGATCAGTGGCGTCATGACCCGCAGGTACAAGCCGTCCTGATCAATTCCAACAGCCCCAAGGCCTTTTGTGCCGGAGGTGATATCCGTTATCTGTATGACAGTTATCAGGCGGGTAATACTCAATATCAGGATTTTTTCGCCACGGAATATACCATGCTGAGCACGCTGCGTAATTTCCCCAAACCCGTCAGCGTGATGATGGATGGCTATGTACTGGGTGGAGGCTTTGGCTTGGCTCAGGCTTGTCATATCAAGGTGACTAGTGAAAAATCACGTTTTGCCATGCCAGAAACCGCGATTGGCTTTTTCCCTGATGTCGGAGCGACCTATTTTCTATCTCGACTGGATGACGTCGGCGTATATATGGCGCTGACTGGTGAACAGATCAGCAGCAGTGATGCGCTTTATCTGGATCTGGTCGACTATCATGTCCCGAGTGAGCGTTTTGCTGAGTTAGAAGCGGCATTGATTGCTGCGCCTATTTTAAACCCGATTGAAATCCGAAAAATCATCAGTGCTTTTATTACCCATCCTGCAGAAAGCGAATTGCAAAAACGTGTGGGGCATATTAATAAGCATTTTGCCTATTCAAACCTGGATGAGATTGAACAGAGTCTGGCACATGCCATCGATGCCACAGATCAGGACTGGGCGAAGAAAATGTTGACGATCTTGCAGCAGCGTCCGGTGATGGCGAAACAGACCAGCCTGAAATTACAGCAGACCGGCCAAAATCTATCATTGGAAAAATGCATGCAGCTGGAACGCGACTTACAGGACGTCTGGCTAGAGCAGGGCGATTTTATTGAAGGGGTACGCGCACTAATTATTGATAAAGACAAAAATCCTCAGTGGCAAACAGACAATGCAAAATTTGAAAAAACGCTGGAAAAATGTTGGCCAGTCTGGACCAGGCAACATATAGATTCGCTTTGTTATAAATAACCGGAAGTTATTTTAAATAATGAAGTGGGTCACGGATGACACTGCTGAAAAATATAAGAGGGATAGATATGAAACCCGTACAAGAATCACATGCTCAAGCTAAAAAGCCTTCACACCGTTTGGCGGGTATATCCAGTATGGTGGGTACCACCATTGAATGGTACGATTTTTTTATTTACGGTGCCGCGGCCGCATTAATTTTCAATAAACTCTTCTTTCCTAATCTAGATCCATTGATGGGTGTAATGGCTGCATTTGCGACTTATGCCGTTGGCTTTATTGGTCGGCCTTTGGGAGGCGTTGTATTTGGTCATTTTGGAGACAAAATCGGCCGTAAAGCCATGTTATTGACTACTCTGATTATGATGGGTATTCCCACCGTTCTCATTGGTTTATTGCCGACTTATGAAAGTATCGGCTATTGGGCTACCGTGTGTTTGGTCATCCTGCGCTTTATTCAGGGTATGGCTATGGGAGGAGAATGGGGTGGTGCAGTTTTAATGGCAGTTGAACATGCACCTGAAGGAGGCAAAGGATTTTGGGGCAGCTTACCTCAGGCCAGTGCGGGTGGTGGACTCATGCTCGCATCAATTGCTCTGGGATTGGTGTCTATGTTGCCAGAAGCCAGTCTATTTAGCTGGGGGTGGAGAATTCCATTCCTCACCAGTATTGTCCTATTGGGCGTTGGCTGGTATATACGTGTCAAAGTGCCAGAATCCCCCGATTTTGAAAAAGTGAAAGACCAGGCGCAAGAGATTAAAGTACCGGCTTTGCAAGTTTTCAAAAATCATCCTCGAGAGCTTTTAACCATTATTTTTGCTCGTGCCGCTGAGAATGCATGGTTCTATATTGCTTCTACCTTCGCACTCGCCTATACCACTACAAAACTAGGGATTCCCCGTCAAGACATTCTATTTGCCACGATTTGTGGGGGTGGCTTGATTATGATTATGACGCCTTTATTTGGACATCTCTCAGATAAGGTGGGGCAAAGAAATATGTTTATGTTTGGTCTGGTGGTCCTTGCACTCTATTGCTATCCATTTTTTAGTATGTTGGATACGAAAGACCCTCTATTGGTCTGGACTGCGATCGTATTGGCCATTGGTGTGGTTTTCCCGCTCATGTATGCGCCGCAATCCCAATTGTTTGCTCGACAATTCCCGACTGAAATTCGATATAGTGGTATTTCAATTTCTGTGCAGTTTGCCGGAGTCATTGGTGGAGGCTTAGCTCCCCTGATTGCAACTAAGCTTTTAAGTGTAGGTGAGGGTAGTCCTCATTTGATTATTAGCTATATTATAGGTATGGCTATATTTGCGATCTTCTGTACATTCTTTATGAAGCGTGACAAGTTCAATATTCAGCACTCAAAAATAACGGTAAAAAATGCAACAGAAACGGATTTATCCAGTCTGTAATATGAATAAATCAAATTTCAGCAATGATATCGCTAAACAATAAAATGAATATTTCTTTTTGGTCTTGGGAATAGGAGATCTTTCCAGGACCAAAAAAATCTGCATGAGACACAATTTAATATCAGGAGTTTATATTGCACCTTTTCGCATTAGATTCATTGAAAAACTATAGCGTCAGCATTATAAAAAAAGCCTACTTAACTCTCCCAAATTAAGCAGGCTGGATTTACTTTACATCTTTATTCTTATTTGCAAGGCAAGCTTATTGCTGAACTATTTCATTATAATGACAAAGTATTCTATTCAAATGGTTATCCATCAATTTCAGTCGCACTATGAAAGCCGAATAAACAAAATATGAACCGTACCGGGTTTGTCGGAGACTTTTTATTTAAGTTAGGCCCAATACCGGGCGTTAATTCCTTTGCGAAAAATCTTCATACCTGATTTAAGCTAATTAAAGCATCTCGCAAAAAATGAAAAGGCCTATCCGACATAGACACCAACATATCAAACCGTCCGCTTCGATAATCGCAAAAGCGCATATTCTAAAAGCGGACATTTTTACTTTGGAGAAACCGGACATTTCTACTTGGGGCTTACATTAGATGTTAGAACCCATTCAAAATGTCTATATTCTCACCAATAAAAATGTCTAGTTTATGATGGCTTAAACATCATGGATTGGATATGAAATATAGATGCTGATCACTATGTCTGACAAAGAAATTCAACGTCTTGCTGTTCTGCAAGACGTTCGAGATCAACGTATTACACAAGTCCGTGCTGCTGAAATCCTCAATCTTTCAACCCGTCAAATTACCCGGTTATTACAGAAGCTCAATCAAGATGGTGTCTCAGGTATGGCGCATGCCAGTCGTGGTCAATCGGGTCCTCATCGCCATGATGACTTGTTAAAATTAAAGTGCCTTTCCATTATTTCTGAACATCTGCTGGGCTCTGGATTCCACGATCCAAGCGCCTTAAACGTCCATATCAGCCACGTTATAACCGTGATTGCTTCGGTGAGCTGATCCAGATTGATGGCTCATATCATGACTGGTTTGAAGGCCGTTCCGCCAAATGCTGCTTGTTGGTTTATATCGA
>NZ_JBIQOB010000032.1:0-30909 GCF_044130285.1 Acinetobacter sp. BSP-28 | reverse complement strand
GCGATGCCACATACCCAGAAGGGATGGTTAGGTGTTGCGATAATTTCGGAAGGAAGAGTTGGATTGTTACTAAAATCATCCACTAACTCTAAAGCACGCAGTACCCATACCGGTTTTTTCTCTAGTTTAAAAGTATTGACTACAGGCTTATATTCCTGAATTTCTGTACCATCCTCAGGTCTTGATAAAACTAGATCTCCGATTTGAATATCTTCAATCTGTTTCCACATTATATGTGGTAAATCAAGATTTCTTTGAACCCGAATTAGAGTACCAGCAATAAAACAACCTATGAATTGCGTATTTTCTATCGCCTCATCAATCATCTTGTTATATAAAGGCGTACCAGAAAAACCTTGTTTTACTAATTCAGCTTGTAAGTCATCAAAAGTTTTAACTGATTGAAAAACTGAAGCATAATTGGCTGCATTACCATCTATCATAGAATTACGACTTGCTTCAATAATTGATTTCTGCAATTCCACAGCCTGTTTTGCTTGTTCTAATACAGAAACATTAGGATTTAAATATGATTTAATTTTCGAACCAATATTTTTCATCCACTCAATTGCAACGTCATAATTAGAACTACCCGCCTTTGGAATATCTATCCTGTCACCTGAATGAGCCATGACAATTTGACCACCAGCAGTATTATAAATATTACCTCCTGTCGAATCGGCCAAGGATCCCCTTAGCCCACGGGTATCTATCTGTAAATCAGGCTGAACTATTTTAAATGGGGTTGGGTTAGATAATGATGGCGCAGTCCAAATAATCTTATGATTAGATTTTGGTATACGCCCGAATAAGCCAGCGGCAGCACTTATCCCAATATCTGATATGGTATCAGAGCCAAGTTGTGTGACTGAACCCGATAAGCTGAATTCACCGAGTTTCTTATCTAGAGATTTCCCTGTTTGTCCATCTGTTAAATTATATGTAACTACTTCTCCAGCACTTTGTGTCAAAGTAAATAATGTACCACTAGCGACACTATCAGCAGCAATTCCTTTTAATCCTCCGCCAACAATATCATCAGCCCAATTGCCTACTTTTGCTGTCGCAGCAATAGAACCAACTGAAACGACTCCATCAACTAGAGATGAGGTCCAATAATTTGTAGAAGACAGAGTTCCATCATCCATTTGTTTTAAACGCTCACCTTGACGATCTACGAAACCGTTGGTAAAGAAATTCCATCCATTATATAAAACTACTTTTCCAAAATATTTAGCGGCAGACCATTTGTCAGTTTTTCCATTAGCGATATCTTCCGCTACTTGCTGATCAGTAATGCCAAGCATTTGTGTGTAGTAATTGTCTGGAACTATAGGTTGTTCTGGTACAGGTTTACCTTGTTCTTTTGCAGATTGGACTTCGTCAATTGAATAAATTGAATAATTAATATTGATTTTATTCAATTTTACAATACGCCCAGGTGTACTATAAGCTCCAATACTAGTGATCCAACCAGTAAATAAATTTGTATCTCCAGAATCAATACGAATCGGGGTCGCTTCATCTATTGGAGTTGGGTCTATTTGGCCCGCAATACGATCAATTGGTACATTTCTAGCTTGACCTCGTTTATCAGCATTTCTAGCAGCTTCAATAATACCTTTAGCATCCCAAACAAATAATGTCGGCTCCATACGACCATTATTAATCAGAATTGGATAATTGATTAAAACATTTGCATATAAAAGTCCATTATTGGCAATTTGTAGGTTTTCCACCATTCCCCATTGAATAGGTGTAGTTGTACCTAGGAACTTAAACTTACCCTGTTTATCAAATGGGTCTTGAATAATTCCAAGTTTTCCGCCCATTTGTTTATTTGCACCGTAACCATCATCAAAATTCCAAAATACATTAGTAAAATATTTGAAGTAATCTGCAACAATGGCATATTCAATACCATCATACTCAACTAACACTACTCCAGAAGCATTTTGTAGTGAAGTTTGTAATCGCTTCTTCAAATAATTTGGGTCATCTTCACGAGGACTTAAATTTGTGGATTTGATCTCAAATTTACCTGTAAGATTACCTTTTTCATCTGTACTTAATTTGAGAGTACTAAAACCATTATTGTAATCCTGTTCACTTGAAAGGATAAATTCAGCATTGCCTGTACCTGAGATAATATTTGCAGGATGGCGACCTCTAGCATTTCCAAAATCATTTGGTGCAATGTGAATAATATATTTAGAATCTATATCTCCCAAATCATCAATCTTATTAAGGTCTATAATATAAACATGACCTGATGGTGAATTACCCGACCAACCATAACGTGAACCTGATGTCTCTGTAAGTGCCAGATAACTCATGTTATTAACAGCAATTGCTTGGAAACCATTCGTTAATGTTAAACCAAGATTAATAATTTGAATCTCATTTAGAAATTCTGAGTCCATTTGATTGATGTTAACGCGGATCAGTCTTGTATTTTCAGCCGCATATAACCAACCACCAACTACAGCCAAACCGACAAAATTAGAACCAGAAATTGAACCCTTAGCTTGAATGGTATAGACAATTTTTAAGGTTTGATTATCAAATACATAAATCTTACCATTGCGACCACCAATAAAAGCCAAGCTACCATCATCACTAAAAGCTATCTGATCCTCATTACTTCCATACAACTCTATAGGCTGGCCATGTTCATCTTTTGAAACTTTAGCCACAATTTCCTGACTTAATTTGTTTTTGATTAAATCGCCACTGGTTGCTTTTTTAGTATCTTCCTCACTTAGTATAATTTGTTTTGAACGCATAACCGTAATCTCAAAACGATTTACAACTAAAACATTGTCTGTCCCTAAAGTCCAAGTTTGCACAACATTACTATCGACAGGTAAACCAGCTGTCTTATCACCACCACTGTCAGAAACTTTTAAAATACGCTCCACATATACAAGATGCATAGATAAAGCTATGTCTTCAGGCAATTTGATTTTTAAAGTTTTCCCGAAGTCGATTATTTCAGGTGTAAATGCCTGCCAAACTAAACCTTTTTCAGCCTTAACACCTTCTTGAGTTGGCAAACCAATCTGCTCACCACGTGGCACTAACCATACTTTTAGGTCATATTGATATGTTCCACCTGGTGCAAAATTTTCACCCGTAAGAGTAAGTTCATTATTTTGTACCTCATATCCCAACTTGGTAATCGTTGGTGAATAGCCATCCATGCGTTCCGGAGGAAGTGGAAATTCAATAGACATATTTGCGGCATCAAATGCTTCCGGCGCAATAGCTTTTTGATAACTACCAAAAATTGTATATTTGATTGCCATATTTGGTACTGCTGCAGCTGCGAAAATCCCCAATGCTGACACTGCCATCATTGGATGAGGCGCCATTGCGATGCCCATTTGCAATGAGAAGAAAGCATCCCATACTGCTGCTTGATTTATAGAGCGAACCTCCATTGCACCAGTATCTTCATAGCCTTTTAACTCTTTATAACTAACGACATAAGTACCTTGTTGTGAAACGCCATCATAAGGTGGACTAGCTGTACGTGCTACACCATCATCCCCAACAACACCATTATCAACTAGCCACCAAATATCATGAGTTACCCCATCCGCATCAGTAACCGTTCCTTTTTTCCAGAAAAAGACTTCTGTTCCAGTGGTAAGTTCTTCTAGTTCACCCGTTTTCGAATTTATAACTTGTTGAGGTACTTTGATTGCCAGTTGTAAAGGAAGCTTAGCCTCATCATCACCAATATTGATATCAAAAGCAGCCAATGAAGTCAGTACATCAGGTGCTGGTAAAGGCATGCCCAAATCATCTAATGATTTAGACTTAATCGAAACCTCAGTACCTTCTGCAACTGAACCAGGAGCCACCATCAAAACATTGCCCTGTTCATCCTGTACCACCGCACCTTTCTTGGCATCTACCACAGCAGAACCCATTTCAGGCTGCTGGATAATCAGGCTAAAGCTATACTGATGACCATTATGAATCACTGTCACCTGAGCAATACCTGTTGCTTTTGCATGGATCAATCCATCGGCACTAATCTCGGCAATATTGCTATCACTGATATAATATTTGGTACCCGTTGATGCCGCAGAGACTTTATTGCCCTCTACATCTGACACTTTCAACTGACGTTCACCATTCAATGGCAATGTCACAGCCTTAGGATAAACATCCACTTCAAAACCGTTATCATCCAGTTCTGGTTCATCTCCATATAGACTGACAGAAATCGCATTCACCCCTTCAATACCACGAGCAGACACGTGAACAGTGGCAATCCCTGCTTTTTTAGCTGTCACATTACCTTGTGCATCCACTGTCAATACATCTGGATTATCACTAATGAACTGTAAATAATCTGGCGTTAAGACCACACCTTCTTCATCTTCAAAGTCAGCAGTAATCTGTAATGTTGAACTGTTGCCTAAAGCTAAAGTTGCAAGGCGTTCAATATGAATCAGTACCAGTTTCGCATCGCTGACATAAATACTCAGCTCAATTGGCTTACCTTTGGCATAACCATCATCAGCCTGTAAAGTCACAGTGGCATAGCCAGAGAATCCAACTTCAGGTTTAAAGCTCAAGTTCTTACCATTGGCTGACAATTGTGCCGTACCATGCGCACTAGAAAGAATATTCCAGTAAACAGCATCTCCTTCACGGTCCACTGCAATCTGATTCAGTGCACCACTTACAGTCAAGTCAGTATGTGTTTTCAGAACTTGTTCACCATCTGCAACGACATTGACCGGTGCCTGATTGGTTTTCCAGCCATAATTGGCATAGAGAATTTGCAGATCGGTATTATTAACAATGCCGTCGCCATTCAAGTCACGCAGTTGTGCTGACGCTTGGACCTGTTGCCACAATGCACTATCCAGTCCATCGACATAACCATCGGCATTCATGTCACCGGCTACGGAAAGACGAATACTTACCGTTCCTTCAGCAGTCACAGCAAGTTGTTTAAAGCCTGCACTGGTCAGTCTAAGCAGCGTAATCAGTCTGTTTCCAACCCGTTGCTGTGATACGACTGTTGCATCGTTAATGGTAATATCCTGAACATTACCAATAGTTTCTACTGCAATAATTACTGCACCAGATGCGCCCATTGATTTAATGGTAGAAGCAAGTTCTGACTCACGAAGGGCAAAGTCAAAGTATTGTGTCCCCTGGTCAATCTGACCCTGCCACTGAGGCTGGGTCACAGATGAATTCATCCAGTCCACAGTCGCACCCAGATAAGCAGTGGATTTCTCTAGATACAACTCTCCTATTTCAGCGTATACATAACGCTGCACCACTTCACCAGTAATCAGGTTACGTACCAGTTCCAGCTGATTATTAGCGTTGTAACGGTACAACAGGCTGATCTGGTTGCCTACTGCGGTCTTACCAGTAATCTGGCTGATTCGGCCTTGAGTATCACGTTTAAATTCAATAAATTGCTGAGTCTGTCCACCCGTTAGAACAATATTGTTCTGACCAACCAGCCATTTTTCACCATTGCTAAACTCTACAGACATGACCTGACCAGACTGATCAAGCAGATAACGAACACCCTGTGGTGAAGTTAGTACAAAGTACGATGGTACCCAAGCCAGGCCAGTACTTTCACTATACAGACTCTGGCCTTGTTGAATCAGATTCTCGACCATGCGCTGTTCTGTACTATGCGCAGTTAATGTCCAGCCCTGATCGGAACTGAACAATGGCGTTAATTGGCTGATTCCAGTATTTGCCCCATTTGCATAGGTGCGCTGTAAATCTAGTCTGAAATTCAGATACTGCATTTGTTGTGCCTCAAGACCTGTAAGTCCCTGAGGAATCTGTAACCAAACCTGTGCACCTGTTTGCCATGCTGCAACAGTACCAATACTGGTGGTCAAACGCTGATTATGAGTCAACTGGGTATCAAATAAACTGGTCAGCCAGTTAGAGAAATCACCCTGTGTATTGTCTGCTGTCATGTAGCGGACAATATCAATATTCTGCGAACCCAGTGTGAAGGTCACATCTACACTGGTTGCCAGATTCAGTTGTTTTTGACTGCTGTTAATTTCAACATTGGCATAAATTTCTTCCAGACGGCCTGATAGATCCCAAGCGCTCAGACGTAACTGATATGCACCATTGGCAAACAATGCAGGATCAAGTGACAAAACATCAACGATCTGGTTGTTATATTCAGCTTTCAGGGAGATTTCCTGCAATGTACGCCATTGCAAATTCCCTGCCTTATTGCTGGCAATTTCAAGCTTATAGCCCATCAATTGCTGTTCTTTCACCAAGGCTGTAATCTCAGTCAGATCGTGTATGACAAGCGGCTCATTCAGTAAAGAAGCGCCATTTAACAGTCCCTGCCATGACAGCACCGGTGCAACCGTATCCAATGGATCACGGACTCGAATTGTTTCCGTCTGCTGCTGGGTAAAGCCATCAATATCGGTAACTGTGGTTCTGATTTCAATCAGACCAGGCTGCTGACCTGTCAGCTTGATACGGCCTGTTGAATCCAGTACAACCGTTTGCCATTGCTCTGTTCCCATGGCACTCCCACGGACTTCAGCCACTGTTGAGGCAATGGCGCCGAAGCTATCTGCACGTACGGTCGCTGTTACGATTTGACCGGCAAGGACTGGAATAGCTGGCGTTGTTTCAATATGTAAATCAGGAGTATAGGCATTGCGTTCTGCAACCACATTCAGCGTAATGGCTTGACGAACGGTGTCATAGCCGTCAGAAACCCGGGCATAAATCACAAATTTGCCAATTTGTCCCGGACCAGGTGTCCAGCTCAGTTTTCCTGTTGCTGCATCATAGATTGCACCTTCAGGTAATTGATCAAAACTGACGGTTAAGCCCTGAGTTTGTGTATTTCCATCTGCATCAGCTACCCAAATATTGCCGTCATTACTTAGGCTATTTTGAGCAGCTTTGATTACGTCCAGTCCAAAGTCCTGACCTACAAGTAAAGTACGGTTTGTAGTTTGAATGGATGGTGCTTTATTTACATCCAGCACACGTACCTGAACTTTTTTCAGTACAGTGATTTGTCCATCGCTGACCATGAAGGTCAAATCATAGGCTTGCTGATCAGCATTGATGTTGTTGACCATATCCGCCGTCGGTGTCCACTCGACATAACCGGTAGTCGCATCCACCAAGATGCCTTCTGGTGTATTTTCATCGTGAACCAGCTGATAGCGCAGTGCGTCGTTATCTGCATCCTGAGCCAGCAAGTTAAAGGCCAAGGTTTCGCCTTCATAGACCAGTTGCAGCGGTACACTGCTGAAGACTGGCTGCTGGTTGACATTGCTGATATTGATGCGCAGTTTCTGGCTAAATGAAGTGCTGCCATCAGTTGCCGTGACCATAAAGTTATATTGTCCCAGATCGGCTGAAGCAAGGCTGCCCTGAGCTGTAAACATGCTTGGCAACCAGCTGAAGGACAACTGGCTTTGACCATTACCCAAAGACTGGGTCGTGATATTGACACCACGAGGTAATTGACTGAAGTACCAGCTTAACGAGTCCTGATCTATGTCTCTGACCAGCATGGTCCAGCTGAGCATTTGCCCTTCCTGAGCATCAATCACCAGTACATCATTTTCTTGATGTGTTGTTCCACCTGCATTAACCTGAATATCCAGCAGCTCTGGCGCAGCATTGGCAGCGCGCACAATGATCTTGATATCACTAACTGCAACGCCAGGAACAGGAACGTAATCCGCAGGTACACTGTAGCCCAGATTTCCAGGTGGCAATCCAGTGTCAGAAACCTGAATACTCAAATTGTACTGACCGACCTGATTTGCTGTAGGTGTCCATACAATTTCTGCATAGCCATACTGATTACTTTGAAGCAGCTGAGCACCTGCCGGCAAGCCCTGAACCACATAACTCAGTTCATCCTGATCCAGATCCGATACAAATACCGGAATACGAATGGTTTGACCCGCCACAGCAATGCTGTTTGCTGGTACATTCAGAATTGGTGCTTCGCTATAACTTCTTACAGTCAGCACAAAACTTTTGCTGGTTGCCTGTATTTGGTTGATATCGCCATCACCATTATCAAATGCGGTTAAATTGATGGTGTAATCCCCACGATGCCCCTCAGTTGGTGCAAAGCGGATGATTCCTTTTACTTCCGAACCGGTTTGGACCTGAACATAAGTCGCAAATGGTGGCAAACCTTCGATTTGAAGATCAATCTTGTTGCCATCTTTATCTGTAGCCGAAACCGGTATTTCCAATACTGACCCTTTATCCACAATAACATTTTGCAGATCACCAATTTCTGGCGCACGGTTCGCATTTAATACGTTAATGGTAAAAATGCGTTCTGTGGAAAGTGGGGTTCCTGTGCCATTTCCATCGTCTGTCGCAACCACTCGAACTTTATAGATGCCTGCTTGCTGATAGCCCGGATTCCAGTAAATTTCCAGCGTTTCCGGATCAAATACAGCCCCTTCAGGTAAGCCCGACACTTCATAGCTCACTGATGGCGCAATATCCGTCATCTGAACAGCCTGGCTCTGACTGTAGGACTTGAATGCAGGCTCAAATCCAGGATTGTCCGGGTCAAATGCAAAGACACTTAAGCGAACACTTGAACCTTCCAGTACGGTCCAGCTTGCTGCGGATTCGAACTGTGGCGCTGCATTGGCATTATGAACCATCAGCTTTAAGGTTTGCGTTGCTACCGTTCTGACCGGGATACCACCATTGCTAGGTGTATAGGTTGCCACCAGACGAAGTGGAATGTCATATTGACCTTCCTGGGCAAAACCAGGTGTCCATTCCAGCCAGCCGGCTTCTTTATTTAATATCGCACCGCTTGGCAGCCACTCGGCACTGTATTTCAGTTCGATGTCATAGCCCGAATATTGCTCCAATCCGTGTGGTAACTGACCTGCAAGTTGTAGAGTGAAACGATCGCCTTCACGTAACTGCTGTTCAGCGACGGCGTAAAGTACAGGTTTTTCAAAGCCCTGCTTCACTGTAATTTTGAACTGGTAACGGCTTTCATGTTTGCCATCGGATACAACCAGTTCAATTCCTTCATAAACTCCGGCCTGATCATAGGCTGGTGTCCAGCTGAGCATACCGGTAGCTGCATCAAACTCGGCACCTGCTGGCAGATTACGTACCAACATGGCAATACGGTCACCATCCTGATCCGCTACCAGCAATTGCTGTGCAAGACTTTGCCCTTCAGTCAGAGTAATGTCGCGAATGGCAGAAATCACAGGAACATGGTTGGCACCCACGACTTCAAGTTTCAGACGTTTAAAGGCCACACCGCCACGACTATCCACAACTTTAATCAGTATTTCACTGTCTGTACGGTCGTTGGTATCTGGCGTCCAGCTCAATTGTGCATGCGAGATATAGCCCTGATCATTAATTTGACCTTCGGCTTGATAGGTGATACTTACACCTTGTGGCGCATCGACCACACTCCATTGGAACTGATTACCATCAAGATCGACAGCATCCAAATCCAGTGTCCAGGTTTCATTAACCTTGGCAATTAACTGATTTTCATCATAGCTAATCACAGGAGGCTGATTGTCATACGGCAATGCAAAAACCTGATGTGAAAGATCAAATTTTAATAAGCGTGCAGCATCTGAAGAAAGCGTTAAATCTTCTGCTTTCACCACAGATACCGTGATGCCAGACAGACTTTCGCCCGCTTTTAAGCTGCCACCATGTGCCTGTATATAGCTTCCCAGATCAAGCAGCCACAATTCATCCTGAACGCCCTGTCCCTGCTGACCTGTCACAATGCTACCATTAAAGTAGTGACCTGGATCCAGTAGGAGTAATAAAGGCCCTTGAATATTGTCCTGTCCGATATTGGTCAGTTTTACATCATAACTGACTGTACCATTCAGACGGTCAGCCCGGGTTTTATCAAATCCAATGCTGACAAAGGCACTGTAGTCGGTCACTGTAGTAAATGCCGCAGTATAGACACCTTCCAGTCGGGTCTGCTTCGCACTTTGCAGATTTGATGAAACCTCAATTCGCCACTGACCTGCTGCCATATTTGGCAAGGTCAGAATGACGCTATTGGTTGCTTTATCCCATTTCACCGCTTCAGGAATCAGGGTTTGATTGACATTTTTACCCAATCCGACAAAACGGTAATTCTCTGGGTTAAGGACACTGGCAACATCACTGCTGTCATTGCCATTGTTGCCCAGCCACATCGCCTGATCAAAACCAAGCGTTGCATAACTTAATGGCAACGGTAAATATGCACCATCCTGAATTGAACTTGAAATCACTGTTGGAGCTTTCAGCAATGCAATTTCATCAATGCTATTGGTCTGTGCAACCAGAATGCGCTGATCATGGGTAATCAAGATGGATTCACCACGTGAACCACCTTTAGCCAACTGCACCGCCTGATGCTTGGCCAGGCTGATCATCCATACGGATGAATTTTCAATTTTGACCAGCGACTTGCTGTTGTTGGTCAGCTGCTGGCTATTGTTCGCTGAAGCAAACAGCAAGCCTTCAAATGCCGATCCTTTTTGCCCAAATACCAGACTGTCGATTAAGCCATTCAGGGTATATTCAACTTCAGCACGGCCTTTGGTCTTGCCTGATAACGGCATGCTGATGATATCAGTCTTGCCTAGATTGGACAAAATATTCGCACTGGTCCAGCGTACTGCCCATAAACGGCCATCAGGACCAAAAGCAAGATCTGACACCAGCGAATTGGAGAAATGCGTCCAACGCTGACCTTCAGGAGCATTGATATCAAAAATTTCGATGCCATTACCTGAAGATACATAAATACGGTCTGTTTCTGGTTCAACTACAATAGCATGTGTTAATGGCTCATTCGCAGAACCCTTAAATCTTTCTATGATCTGGCCTGTAGAATAATCCAGTAGCCACAACTCGGCACCTGTCAGTACCCATAATTGACCTTTGGAATCCAGTGCCATATCCATAATTGGCTGGTCAAAAGTAAATAATGGTTTCTGCGTCGCACCGCCATCTTCAGCATAAATAAACAGCTGATTACGGTATTCTCCTGCGCTCACTAAAATACTGTGATCCGGCAATTCGATCATTGCCAGCGCACCAACCTCACCTTGGCTGGCATTAAAGCCACTTGCAAAAGCATTCAGGGTAAATGGAGACAATATTGAATTCAGGTCTGTACTTTGATTTTTATCAATTTGTCCTGCAAAACCCTTCTGTGCTTCTGTAAACAGTGCATTATCTAAATAATCACGGTCCTGGGCAGCCTGAGGCATCTGTGCAGTCTGTTGTAGCGACTCATTACTGCCAATTTCACTCAGAACCTGCTGACGGGAACCATCATCCGGGATAACGGCGTTGCTTACTTTGGCAGTTTCCTGATTACCCGCAATATCTGTCGCTACAGCAAGGAATTCATAATATTTTCCTGCCTGACCAACAAATAAAGCCTCACCTGCAGCCTGTGTGAGCTGTTTTTTCCAGATTTTGAAATCACCGCCATTTTCAGCCACATACAAGGTGACATAACGGATACCACTTAAATCATCCTGAGCAGTCCAGTCCACTTTATAATGAACCTGGTCTGCAACCGGGCTTTGCTGAGAAGTCACGTTAAGCACAGTAGCCGGACGATGATTATCCAGTACATAAGTGTAAACCTGACTGTCTACCGGCGGCGTATCATTCAGATAAATTCGGGCCTGGGTAACAATTTCCTCACCCGATGCCGACGTTTCCAACGACTGAACGGTATAACCGACAAAACCTTTATTATTTCCATCAATTTTTAATAGCGAATGTAAATCCAGTTTTGACACTTCGCCTGTCGCCGGATCAATCGCCTGGATTAACCAGTTCAATACTTTATTTTCAGCATCTACACCTGCACTGACTCGAAGAATAAAGCCAAGACTGCCGGTAAAATCAAAATCGCTGGTGAAACTGCTGCGGTTCTCAGGAACATGAATATTGATATCGCCAATTTTAATGTCAGTCAGACGCACGCTATAAGGATCAAGCTGTTCATCAATTTGAGAAACCAGACGAATCTGATTTAAAGAAGTCTCACTGCTATTCTGGAAACTGATTTTATATGGCAATGCGGTTTCTGCCGGTACATAGGATTTGCCATCTGTATGCGGCATCACCGAAGGTCCCTGTACACGAATCACATCGTTATTCACTGTCGCCATTTGCTGCAAGTACTGTTTTAACGCCAGTGCCTGAGCACCTACCGGATTGAAATCTTCATCCAATAGACCCAGTTTACGCAGGTATTCAAGATAGGACTGATCCCCGACAAATACATTGAAGTTAATAAAGTGAGGGTTGTCCTGATTGTTCAGCAATAAGTCTTCAGCAGTAATATTTTCAGGCACAGGGATTTCTACAAAGACGCCTTCATCATTGGAACGCGTTTCGTAATAAGCCACCTTCGCTTTTAATGCTTCAGGATCGCCCGCCCATTTGGACGTATCGCCATACCATTGCTGAATCTGTTCAAAGAATGCCTTGATGCTTGCCTGTGATTTATAACTTTCACCTGCTTTAGACAATAACAGACCGGTTGCCAGATTGGCGGTCAGGCTGAGTACATTGATGTTCTCACGAATGGCCGGTGCTTCATTTTCCGGACGTAATAATCCTGCTTCTTCCAATGCCGCCAGCCAGCCTTGCACCCATTGCGTCTCATCAGCTGCCAGTGCTTTCAGGTTCATGCTGGCAGATGCATCTTCCACAATGGCATCACGCATTTTCAGTGCATGCTGCACCTGATCCTGAATGAATTCTGCACGGCTGATTGGTGTTGCTGCCGCAGTAATATTGAAACGGAAAGCCAGCGCCATGGCTTCCTGATCAGTCAGTCGCTCTTCTGGATCAAGGAAGCGTGTTGCTAGCCCAGGTGCAATTTTATTTAAATCATAAATACCATTATCCAATAGTCCCTGCGTTTTCCACTCAGGATGAATCATGTAAAGCTGCTCTCTCAGCCCTTCAAAATCCATTTCAATCCATTCTTTAAGACCCGGATAAGTCTTCAGGCTAAAGGTGAACCCGGTAAAACCAGCAGCATTAAAGTCAAATGCATAACCTGGAGCAAGGTTAATACCCGCAGTATTCAGTGTGCTGTCCAGACTTGCCCATGGAATATTTTGCAGCTGGCTCTGATCGGTTGGCGTTACGCCATATTGTTGGGTATTTGCCTGATCGCCATAGATAATGCCGGCAGGCTGACCACCCACATTTGAACCAAAAATCAGGAATGGTAAATTCAGGCCCTCAAGCAAGTACTCGTTATAGCCCATTTCCACTGCACCAATGTCAATACGCACATATGGCGTATCCACATTGGTCAAACTTTGCAATGAAACACTGTATAAAGAGCTGTTTCCTGGCTCGACACTGTTCACTCCCCCCAGACCAATGGTGACATCAGGCTCGATGGCACGCTCCACCAGATAGCGATACGGTTCAGTCACACGGTCGCCATTTGGATTCACCACTACAATGTCATACAGACCATGTGGTACTTCACGAAGGTCAAATACCGCACGGATATGGGTTGCATCAATCACCTGCCAGCGTTCTGGTTCAATTTCGAAGACACCCGGACGGCTTAATTTCACCAGTGCCCCTGCAGCAAACTGCGCACCATAAATATCGACTGTCACCCAGCGATAATCGTCTGTACCTGTTCCGCCCTGATCAGGGGTAACCTTGGTAATAGATAACGGTAAAGTTTCTGCAATGATAGTTGCTGCTGTATTTTTCGCAGAGTTGCTTGACTTAACCAGAATATAATAACTACCGGCTTGTGTCGTCGGCACCACTATTTCCTGATCAGGTGAATTTGCCAGTGTATAGGCATAATCGTACTGACCGCTTCCCGGTACTGCTTCATAACGGATATACAGTTCGTTTGAACCTTGCAGCGCACTTGAATCCAGACGGATACGCAAGGTTTCGCCTTCGTTGACATCTACCTTGTATAAATAGCTGTTGCCACTGCTTAAAGGCAGGTCCGTGCTGGTATTCAGCAATAATTTTGGCACTATCACTGCAATGGTAGATGCAGAAGCCGTTTCATTATTTGCCTCGTTTGGAGCAACATTCAGACCTGTTTCGGTATAAATGATACTGCCTTCATAAACTTCATTATAAATATCAGGACGCACGACAATGTACCATTGTCCATCCTGAATAGCAGGAAGCATCGCCTCCACAGAACCGGTATAAGTCCCCTGAGCGCTTAAACCGCCATTATGGGCATAACGTCCAAGCAAAAGATCCTGATTATCCCAGACATTGTCACGCGACAGATAGACCGCATCTGACCACCGGCCATGTGCCTGATATTCGGACTTGTTCTGCACGGTATATTGAACCGTAAGCTTTTCACCCGTTTTCACCTGACCAGGCATCACGATGTCTGTGACCTGCAAATCGACAGGGTCTGGCTGAATAATCAGCAAGGGTTGCAATGCCGCAGTGGCATTGTTTAGATCATTGTCAAATTCAAATACTTTTCCTGTTGCACCATCACGATAATAAGCAGGATCCGTAATCACAAAGACGTAGTAGGTTCCCTTCATATCTGTCGGAATCTGTGCCTGAATTGAGGCGGTATATTCCGCACCTGCGGCTAATCCTGTGCCATGATTGACATAGCCCAGAAGTTTGTCCTTGTTCAAGTCGAGTACGCGGTCTGTCGAAATATAAATCAGGTCAGTCCAGGATTTTTGATCGCCCGGTGTTTTTCCTCCCATGTTTTTAACAACATAGGAAATATCAACTTTCTGTCCTGAAATCACGCTCAGTGGGCTGTTTACAGTGACCACCTGTAAATCAGGTGGGCTAACATAATTAACGTTCAGCTCAATTGATTTTTCATTATTGCCTTCATCCCTGAACTCAAGAACAGCTCCCTGATCGTATTGGCGTACCTTATCAATGGTATCCAGTGACTTACGAATTGAAGAAGGAACTGGCTCTTCCCAGTCTTTGGTGTAATTCGTATCAGTCTTGACAATAATGTTGAATTTTCCACCAATTGCCGATGGAAGGGTAAATGTGGCCGATTGAGTATAACTTTGCCCGACTTTCAGTACATCGACCTTGCCTTCAGCATTGTAAATCGTGGTTTGTTTTACTCTTGAGAAAACTTCAAACTCACTACCACGGTCCACCAGCGGATAGTCCGCCATATCAATGTTATCGTCCAGTGACAGGTAGATGCCGTCATACCAGGATGAAACGCGGGTATCTCGGGTTCCATTATTGGTGACTGTCCAAGTAACGGTAATGGTATCTCCCGCATCCGGGGCAGGATTGGAAACCTGAATATCCTGAATGACCAGATCAGGCTCACGATAAATAATATCCAGTGAAGTCTGATTGATATTGTTGGATACCGCACCTTTTTCAAATACGGTGGAGAGGTAATGTTCTAATGCGCCATCATTTGAACTTGGCCATGACTGGGCTTCAGATGGATAATATATTTTTCCATAATAATCCATCCGCGCATCACTGATCACATAGATATAATATTTACCATCATAGCCGGCAGGTACATTGAACTGTCCTGTAGACGTATAAGTCTGTCCTGACTTCAGCCCTTGAACATTCGAATGAGTCACTGAACCAATCACTATAGAATATTCAGGCATATAGTTTGGATATGCACTAATCAGTACATAATCGCTCCAAGACTGGGTGCCAGCCCAAACATCTGCACCCTTATTTTCAACCGTCCAGGAAATATTGACTTTTTCCCCAGAATAAACTTGAGAATCGACCAGTACTTCTTTCACTGCCAGATCGGCCGGTGCATTAATGACCTCAGAAGCAATAGCTAATGCATTATTATCTTTAGCCTTTTCTGTACGTACCTGATTTTTCTGGTTGAGCAATTGACCTGTATTGGTTTGTACAACCAGATATAGACCGGAAACAGACGGTGCCAGCTCAGTAATACTTTGTTCTACCGTATAGGTTTCATTATAGCCCAGCTTTCTGTTCTGAGTAAATTCACCCAGTTTCCATTTAATCTTGGCTTTGCCTAGGTCTGCATTGTCCGCCAGCCAGACCTCATCAGTCCATTTACCCTCAAATTCATCTGCACGGTTTTTCACGGTATAACTGAACTGATAAGCACTACCGGTCTGAGTCAGCGCAGGCGCTTTAACATCAATTACGGTAAAGTCTGGTGGTGTATAACCCAGAACGCTGATTGCTCTTGCCTTGAAATTATTGTTATTAAATTGAGTTGGATCATCCAGGTTAATGTTGCTGGCAAGTGTATCTTCCAGAATCACATCATAAGTATCACTCCAGACGGTAATATAGTACTGCCCTGAATAGGTTCCTTCTGGAATAGTGACCGTCAGATTTCCTAAATAATCTTCCCCTATTTCAAGATGTCCAGTATGGCGAATTTCACCGAGTTTAATATCGCCTTTGGAAGGATTTGGCTGACGTTTATCTACAGTTAGCCAGATACTGTCTACCCAGCTCGCAGTACTGCTGTCGTCACCCTGAGTTTTGGCCGAGCCTTTATTGGTTACCTTGTAATCGACCGTAATTTTACTGCCATGTGTGACCTGATCAGGCGCAACTACATCGCTGGCAACCAGATCTGCAAATGGAACCGGCTCAACAAATAATTTCTGTACACGGACATTGTTGGTTTCATTTGGATATTCATCCACAGAAGATGTCTGATCCGCCACCACAATAATGTACACATCACCACGGTAACGCAGCGGAATGGTAAAATCTTCAGTCATGGTGGTATAGCTTTGTGTTGTTGCCAAAGCTGAACCACTGTTATAACGACCAATCAAAATGTCATCTGAACCGAGTTTTCCGTCCAGAGATAAATATACCGAATCTTTCCACTGGGATGATGTCACCAGTGGTCCCATGTTGGATACGGTAAATTTCGCACTGATTTTTCCACCAGCAACCACTGAATCCGGTATTTCAATATCTGTCACACGCAAGTCTGGACGTGCATTCAGGTCAACACGCAGTACACCATCAGAAACCAGGATATTGTTCTGTCTATTGCCAGCCAGCTCATAAATCTGGTTGCCTGTATTGGTGGTGACTTCCAGACGCCAAGCCCCTTCAAGGCGGGCAGGCAGCCGGATTTTTTCCGTGCGGCTATAGGTTTTACCCATTTCCACACCCTGGGTATAACTGTAGTTACCCAGTGCAATGGCATTTTTGCTGTTATCTATGGAAACCAGTCGTACCGAATCATTCCAGGCGCCTGTAGCATCCTTCAGGCCAATGTTACGTACTGTCCAGCTAAATTCGATTTCCCGCCCTTCAAATGCAGATTCAGGCAGGATAATATTTTCAACCACCAAGTCCGGATAGTCTGCAAGCTGGATACTGGTTGATACACCATTATGGCTATTGTTTTTATCGTAGATAAACTCGAAAACATTATTACCATAATCGGTAGCCACATTCAGGTAATAAGTCCCATTTAAGCCATCAGGCAATCGAATATTCAGGCTGTGCTCATAAACACCACCCGTAGCCAGATAACCCAGATGTTTTACAGATCCAAGCTGCCATAATTGACCACTACCGTCTGCATTACTGCTCAGCCAGATATTGTCCACCCAGGTGTCTTTATCTGTAATGCCAATACCATTATTGGCAACCGTCCAGGAAATCCGCGTTGAAGCGCCACTGTAAAACTGGCCTAAATTTTCCACCTCAACATTAACAATCTGCAAGTCGGCATAAGCCTTTGGCATAACATTGACAGCATGATCCGCTTTGAGCGTGTTGTTGTCTTCCAATCCATTTTCCCAGACCTGTTTCAGGCTGTCTGTTTGTACAAAGACAAAACCATTTCGGGTGAAATTCGGACCAAAACGATATTCTACAGATGAGGTATAAGCTTCATTTTTCGGTAATGCACCATCCCGAACGACCTTACCTAAAATTATGTCATCTGAATTGCCCAGTACATTGTCCGTAGAATAAATGACTGTATCCGTCCAGGTTGTATTGATGCCTGCACCGGTTCCCATATTGGAAACCGTCCATTCCACTTTGAGCAGTGCCGGATCAGCAATAGTCTGCTCAGGAACACGAATATCCGTCACCACCAAATCGGCATATAAAGCTTTGGCAATATCCAAGGACTGAAGATATTTATTGTTAGCCTCTGCATCTTTTTCCGCATTGTTATTGCTGGCATCCGTCACAATAATCAAGCGCCATTTGCCTGACAAATCCAGCGGGAATTTATAATTCAGCACTGATGAAACAGAAGACTGACCGGCAATTTCCGTATGGGTGACTTCTCCAATTTTGATATCTCTGCTATCAGCTACATCATCTAGCGACAGATAGACAATATCTTTCACATTTCCAGCTTTAGCTGCCCCCTGGTTATAGGTTGTCCAGGAGATTTCAATCTCCTGTCCACCCTGCAGAACACCTGTCGTCTGAATATTTCCAGCAATTAAATCTGTACTAATCAGTTCTATGACCGTGTTTGCAATATGACTTACAACATTTAGCTCACGAACATAATTATTTGCATCTGAACTTACTTCGAGTTTCCATTGACCTAAAGCAAGGTTCGGAACAGTAAGACTAACCTCCTGGGTTATTTTTCCACCTTTAACAATATTTCTATTAAAGGATGCAGGAGAAGCAGACAAATTATAAATCTGAGTTGGATCGTTCACATTAACCAGGCGGAAACTGTCGTATACAAAACCAGTAAAATCTGCTGTCCCTTGATTTTCCAGTGAATACGATAATTTAACAACTTGCCCAGATTGCCATTGTGGTTGTACCTGAAGATTAGAAAGTAAAATATCTGGTAATTTTTCGCCTTCCAGAGAAACAGATGCGGAAACCACAGTATTGTTAGCAGTATGTTCAGGCTCATAGGCTGCGCCATAACTATCTATTTTGACAAATATATAATATTGCCCTAATAATTTATTGAGTGAAAAATCCAAATATGCTTCATAAGCTTCACCTGTTGCCAATCCACCTGCTCTGGTGACAGAACCGATTACTGTCGCATTAGCATCAAAAACCGATTGAGTCGAAATATAAACAGTATCTACCCAACGATTAATATCTGTCGATAAATTCCCATTATTCGTTACTTTCCAGGTAATACGGCTTGATTCATTCACACCCAGTACCACAGGTGAGCTAATAATTTCTGGAACCAGATCAGAGAAAGTTTTTATGACATTGAATTGAGAAGAAATAGCCTGGTTATTCAACCTTGTATCTGGCTCTTTAACACTCTGATTAACATCACTCATAACAGCAATATAATAGGTGCCTTCCAGGCGGGTTGGAATTTTAACAGCAGTGTTTTGTTGATAGCTTTCACCAGGATTCAATTCTTTAATGCGATTAAAACTTGCCAGTGAAATATCATCCGCATTTCCGATAATTGAATCCCGACTTAATACAATACGGTCTACCCATTGACCTTGCGCAGCTTTTTCGCCCAAATTAGATACAGTCCACTGAATTTGAGCAAAAGTACCCGAACCCGCTTCAACTGGAACAACAATATTAGAGACAGCTATATCGGCATAGGTTTGCGAAGTAGAAACAAATTGTGTAGACAGGCTATTATTGGATTCTGCATTTCCAAGTTCATTAACCTCATAAATTACACCCTGACCAGCAATATTATTGTCCGCTGTAACTTCGACAATGAACTGCCCCACACCTGCAAGCCCATCGGGTAAATTAAAACTAAAATGACGATCACGTGTTTCACCCGCCAATAATGGTTTGGCATCCTGGCCTGTAAATGCTGCGGCAAAATTCAGTATAACCCTACCAGGCGTTCCATCTGAATTTTTCTCTCTTACAACAATTCTATCCTGGAAGTTTTTCGGTGTCGCAACACTACCCTGGTTGTAATCTTGCCAATTCAACGTCACCAGATCACCAGCTTGTAATTGCTGCTGTTCAATCTGTAAATTCTTCATGACCAAGTCAGGACCTGCAACCACTTCCATGCGTGATTCATTATCCGACTCCAAGGAACCTGCTGTATCAAACTCGGGGATCGCATTTAAAGCATCAACTTTTACAGTAACCACAAATCTGCCAATGGCATTACTTTCTGATGGCCATTTAAAAGTAAATTGATGGGAAGCAGATTCAGCTACAGCGATATTTTGATTATTTTGCTGAATATCCTGGCGTGAAATAACAGCACCTGTGGTTAAATTGACGATCTCTACTCGTTCAACCCATGAACCTACTGCAGCTGTATTTCCATTATTTTTTGTTGACCAGCTTAATGTTACATTATCACCTGTTTGCCAGTTTGCGCCAGGTGTTAACAATAATTGATCGACCTGTAAATTTGGATAATCTCGTATTGTACTTACAAAACTTTGACTTAAATGATTATTCTGTTTTGCTTGAACCGTTTCTTTTTGAGCATTGTAATAGTCACTGTCTATAATGACTTCAAACTCCCCCACACCCAAAACACCCTCTGGCAAACGAATAAAAGCCTTACGAAGTGCTGTCTGTTGTGGCAATAAACTTCCTGACTCCTGTTCTGAATATGCCAATAAACTTTGTGCTAAAATCTCTCCAGTTACTTTATTCTTAATCAAAACACGATCTGTAAAGTCCCCAAAAGTTGACTGCAGCCCCAGGTTTGTTACAGCCCACTGAATTTCAAGTAGACTACCCGATTGAATATTTTGCTGTAGTACAGCTTGTATAGATAGATCCCCAACACTTAGATCAGCTTTTCTTTGGGCATTATTTAAATCAATGATAAGTGGCTCTGCAGGTGCATGAACATATACCGTCATGCGGTAAGGTAACTCTATATCACGAGCATCCCGCTCATCCAGTAAAATCGTGTATTTTCCTGATACCGTTGCAACAAACTCTGAACCCAGGTTATCCATTTCGGAGCGTGAAATAGTTTGCTTCCGCCCATAAGGATCGATAACAATTAAATTGGTTGCATAGTTATATTTCCAGACATTATTATAATAACCTGTTGTTTTTGAAATTAAGTCTTCAAAGTCTATAAATATTCGATCACCAGCTTTCGCCTCAATCTGATAAACTTGCTTTTCACCCAAAGGTTTCAAACGATCTTCAACAACTGTTCCACTTTCAATTTGCTGTACCTGAGTGAAATCAACCAGCTTAAATCCATAACTTTTATTACCAAACTCTTGTGTTGAAACCTTAAACTGATACCGACCTGCACTTAAAGAAATTGGATTATAATAAGAATTTAAAGCATAACTTCCAGTTAGGCTTCCATCCAAATTAAAAATTTGAAGTGTAACTCCATCATTATTTGTATAATTCAACTGATCCAAATAAAAAGTGGTTGTTTTATCTAAATTTAAACTATAAAAGTGCGCCTGATTATTATTGGTCAAATTGCCTGTATTTATTCCGTTCAACAGAATCGGTTGGGTGTTGCTATTTTTTTGTTCACCAAGCCAGTCAATTTGAAATGTAACCTGTCCTGAATAATTATAACCATCTACATCATAATAATAATTATTCGTAATATCAAAAACAACATAATATTTACCAGGTGAGTTCAAATAAATACTATTTGAATCTATAGAAGAAGACTGATCCGAAGACACCACCAATTGTGCATATTGATTATAAATTTTATAGATTGGATAATTATTAATATAGCCCAAGGTGTTAAATTGTATATTACCCGCCTGAGTGACATTAAATTCATAAATATTATTCGCTTGTCGTAACTGACTATTGCCTGTTGTTACGGACTGACCCAGTTCAACTTCAATTTTATTTTCATTAATATTAATCCATTTAAACCCTACTGAAGCTGAATTATATTGAGATTTCCCTCTAACGACATAATCACCCATGCTTAAATAGACCAATCCATTCGAATTGGAAAGTACTTGTTGCTGATCCTGCAAATTAACTACCTTGATGGAACCATAGCTATAAAAATCCCAATTCAATGCAATTCGATCTAAATAATATAGACCCGCTTCTTCCACCTTAAAATAAAATAAATCCAGATCCTTAGTGCTATTCGCAACTGCTCCACTCCATGTTTCTTCTGAAACAAAATCATTCGGCACCACTCGTGGTAAAATATAATTTACAAATGGATTTAATGCACCGATACGACGAGTGATTTGAATTGTGTTTTGACCTGTTGATGCGGCAACAAGATTAGTATTATCCGTTGCACTATAATTACGATTAGCCGAGCCACTCAAGCCTATGTAATAAATCCCTGTATCACTAACATTGTAAAAATAATTATTATTCGTGTCACCATAATTAGAACTGAACACTTGTTGGCCACTCGCATTAAAAATACGAGTTAGGTAATTTGAACTTGTATATGCATTTATTACCAACTGATCACCAGCCGTCAGCATAAGCTGATACATATCTACATCTTTATTGACATTCGACCCATCACCAACCTCTGTTTCCAAAGTAAATTGTGTGCCCTGAGCTACAAAAATCTCCTGCGCTGTTGCCAATGTATCACCCGCATCCACAGGCACTGCCAGCTTCAGGCTTTGACGCTCAAAATACAGACTTTTTTGTACCAGTTCCTGTGTGCTTGAAATCTTTAAATAATACACACCTGTGGAAGCTATTGAAAATGTGCCTTCCTGATCTAAAATATTTAATTGAGCACCATTTTTATCCAGCAATACAATCTGGCTCTTTTCCAGCCGTGCAAAAAGTTGGTCTCCCTGATTCAACATGACACGATAGTAACGATCTGTTTGTACGGGTTGATCTATAGACAGGGTTTCTTCACCCTCAATGAATAATTCTTTCGCACTTGCAATATTTGCACCTAAGCTACCAGATTTATCATCTGCAATAAAACCGGCATTAAATTGATAAACAGCATCATTATCAGTATTTGAACTTATTTCTAAACGATACACCCCAGCTTTCACATAGACTTTTGCCGATTGCAGAGTGGTTAAATTATTATATTGAGATATTAAATTATTACTCGGACCATACAATCTCAAATACATAGTAGATTGATTAAATTTTAAATCATTTAAATTCAACCAACCATCACTATCTACGTTCAACTGGAATGAATGCGTACTATCAGACGTGACTAATGTACCAGAAACTCCCTGATTAAAAACAAGTGGTTGTATTTTATTTTCTACTGGATTCACATATACAGTAAGTTGTTTTTCTATTTTAGTTGCATCAGAACGCTTCACCAAAACATATAGATTAGCGGCATTAGATATAAAAGAGGGAGCTCCATTATTTGAATAATAATTATTAAGCAGAATATTTCCAGATTCATCGAAAACTGTGTAATATAAATTATTTGAGTTCACAAAATCTATATTATATTTTTTACCAACTTCTGCACTTAATGCGTATATTGCTATATTTTGATTTGCTGCCAGATTCTCTTTTAAAGGTTCTACACTATCCACTACCTTGTTATTGTCGTGTAATGATAATAATCTGAGTTGATAAGCTCCCAATCCTGTTCGATCAGAATAAAACTCGAATGAATGATCACCCGCAGGCAATGAAACCACCTGATACTGATTCGATGACAGATTAATTCCTATACGGTTTCCTTTTGCATCGATTAACTTGGCATATCCAACACCACCTGATACCGAATCTAAAATTACAGTTTGTGCTTGATCTAAATGCAATTTATATTGATGCAGCTCGCCCGCTTCAGACAATGTACCAGATATCGTTTGATTTAATTGAACGTCCTGGGTAATCACCTGCGGCGTACTTACTTTAACCGTTGTAGTACGTTGTTGCTTCCGCTGTGATTCATCTGAACCTTGTAGTGCTAAATAATAGATTCCATCTTTTTTTAAATTTACTTTTACTGCATAATCATAATTAAAATACTGAGTACTGGACGTTATATAATTTCCTTCATCATCATATAAGTACCATGCCGAACTTCGATAGTCATTTATATTACGCGTATCAATCACCCAATTTTGACCAGCCTTCCCAGTTATTTTCCAAACAGTTGCTTCGGCACTTTGATTGACTGTTTTAGAGATACCCTGATCCAGTGGTAAATCTAACGCTTGCTTTAAATCAGTGATAGTAAAATTAAACTGTCGCGTAGTATTTTCATAATTAAAATTATTTTGAACAACAAAATCATAACTACCTGCTTCCAAAGTAACTACCTGGTTTGCATAAGCATTTCCGGCATTTACTGTCCATAATGAAGTTGTAGAATATGTAGGCTTTAAAATATAATCCAATCCATTGCCTAATGTTGCTAAATTGATTTGTGTTTTTTCAGCAATGTTAAACCTGTATATTTTTTGATTATTATCAACATAGTTAACATTATCAATTACCGAAATCCCAACACTATAGGTATTAACTGTTTGCTTTTGTTTCAGATTAAATGTAACATTATTATTATAACCTCTAAAATTCCAACCATTAATATTACTATATGAATATTCACGAGCAGATGTAACTAGGTAATACTGACCAGAATCTTTAACCTTAAAATTCGCCCCTTTATTACCCATTAACGTATAAACCAAAGACCCTTCTTGGTTATACAAATAGTATTTCACTTTAGATGAATACTCACTACTCTCATTAGAGTAATAAATATAACTATAACTTGGTGATAAATCATACTCCTGTCCTGCGGTGAGATTTAGTTTTAAAACTTTATTAGGTACACTATTACTGTAAGTTACAGTAATACCTTGCGTTTCAGCAATCGTCTCCAGCGCCTTAATATTTGAAATTTTTAGAGATAATTGACGCGATTGACTGGAAATAGCCTGTATATTTTTTACTTCAATAGTATACTGACCAGGTTTTAAAAAATATGATTTATTATCACCATACCAATAAAGTTGCTGAGTAATTTCATTTCCATACTCATCAAACAATTGATAAGTGTACTCCGATTGATTTGGTGTAAACTCAACCAATCCTGCTTCAGCAATATTAAACTTAAGTACATTAATTTGATTTTGTTTATAAAAATCAATTTTAACATCCTCACCAAGACTTACGTTTTTAGATTCAGAGGATTGTGATATTAATGAAAATTGAAAATTATTAAGTGCAACACTTCCATTTAATGAATAGATGAATATCTTATAATTTTCAAAATATTCATTCAAATTCAAGCTCAGAATATTTTCACTTAACACACCACCTTGAGTTAATTTACCACTCGAATCATAAATGCGATAATTTAAACCATCCCAATTTGCAGCATTTTGAGCTTTAATAAAATATGTTTTATTTTCATTGGAATTCAATTGATAAACAAATGCCGATTGATTACTAAAATTTGCGACCTGGACTATATTTTCTTCTAAATTTACAGATTGGTTTGAAATCTTAAACGTAAATGCTTCAGCTTGTTTTACACCTGTTAACTCTAAACGATAATTCCCTTCAGATAGCCATTGTACAAATCCAGGAGTGCTTAAATCTCCATCAAAAACCAACCCTTTCTCTAAATTATAAATTTTTGCATGAGAGAATGATAATTTATCCATTGTGAAGGCATAACTATCAGGCTGACTTACAATAAATTCAAAAGATTGATTCTCAATAACCTGTTGTGTCGTAACACTGATCACTTCATTTGGCTGAATCGATTGCGCTGTATCTTTAGATGGCACTTGAATAGTATTTTCGGCAATATTTACCGACAAAACCTGTTCAGATGTAGTGCGGTTGGAGATTCCAATAAATACTTCTTTTTGATACGTTGTTAAAAAACTCAGTTCAGTTGCACCCACATCACTGGAAGCTAAAATATTACCTACACTATCCCAAACAGTCACTTTGGTATTAACACTTAAATTTTGATCAAATATAAGTTTATATTCTTTATTATTGCTTACATTCAAACTAAATACTTTCGAATTAAACCCTGCCACTGATACAGATGTATCAGCTTCCAACAATAATTCCTGATTTATTTTTTCGGAATAAATCAGGAATTTTTGATCTATGTCTTCCATCAAATTTTTATAACTAATAACTTGATATTGACCTTTCTCTAAATATACTGGTTTTAAATTGACAGAATCATTTCTGAATAAATCCAACTCGATATTTTTGCCAATAATTTTTGTATCAATCGCATACTTCGAGCTATCAATATCAAAAAAATATAATCCACTCTTTTCAATATTAATATTATTAATTATTTTAGAATAATTAGCATCTCCTTTAAAATTAATATTTAAGACTGCATCCTGACTAAGTGTTAATTGATTTTCTTTCGTTAGCTGTCCATGTCCCGCATCAATAATTTCATATTCAACTTTTTTTTCTGTTCCAGCATTTGGAACCAGCCATAAATATTTCGAATTTTCTGCCAAATCAATTAAAGCAGAACTTCCTTTGGAATTTAAGTTTCCAAACTCATCCGTTAAATACCAGCTAACAGGAAAATTTAGACCACGATATGTAAAATTTTGATTATTATTGACTGATATTTGCTTTTTATCAGATGTTAGTTTAATAGTTAAGTTTAACTCAGCATTATAATACCCACCTGAATTATCACCAGTTACTACATTAAAACGACCATTATCTCTATAAGCATGAAATGCAAGAAAAAAATCACCTGAATTATTAAAAGTATAATTTAAAGGACTGTCATCCGTAGAAGCTATACGATTTCCATTGTTATCAAATATCGTCAAGTAGCCATCAAAACCATTACCATTTGGTGTTGAAACATAAAGCTGATCACCCTGATTAACGATTATTCGATATACATCCACATCCCCTTTAGAATCCGCATTATCACCAAGCACAACTTTTAGCACTGTATCCTGATTACTTTTTAAATTCAAAAATTGTGCAGCTCCTATCTGATTTCCCACATCCTTGTAATTATAGCTACCATTTTGCGAGACTTGATACAAGTTGGTTATCTTGACTTCAATAGATTCATCATTTTCATTTTCTATAGCAGTATCATTAAAGATGTTAAAACTTTGGTTATCTACCGTAGTTAATGCAAAATAATACTTTTGATCAACTTTTGAAGTAAATTCAAATGATTGTGAATTTTCATTTTTGATCACGATGCCATTTTTATCATAAACTTTAAAATTAACAACCTTATCTGTCGTAAATTTTAATATTTCATTTTCTAATAACGTATAAGAATAGACTTCGGCTTTCTGCTCACCTATTCTTGCAGTGTAAAACTGACTATTATTGTCTATGTAAATTTGATCTAAGCCATAATTTAATTGAATAATTTTAGTTTCATTTAAGTTTGAATCAAAAGCCACGTGACCATTTTGTTGCATTTCTGCGTCTGAATTCAAACCTGATTTAACTTTAAATGAAAAATTTCCTAAGATATTCGTCAGACTGCCAATTTCGATACGGTACAGCCCTGCTTTCAAAAACAGAGGTGCAAAATTAATATCATTTGCTATTGTATCTGTTACACGAATTTCCTTATTCCACTCATCTTTAATCGTGATTGTATAATTATTCAAGCCTGCCGAAAGTTTATCCAATATAACCCATTGATCACTTTGTAAATTCAATTCATAAACATTGAGTTGAGATGGCACTTTAAATTCGGCATTAATTTTATCTTCAATTTGTACAGGCTGAACCGTAGGGCTTGAATGATATAGTTTAAAGTTCGTTAGCAATGTGTCGTTTAATTCTGACCCTTCAATACTTAACCAATATGTTCCATTCTTTGTTGCTGTAAATCCCAGATCATTCAATAAATTATTTTTATTTACCACTACTTTTGCATCAGGATCAAAAACACTCCAGGATCCATAAGACTGTTGCACTGACAAAGAATCAAAAAATAAACGGTCACCTGCCTGTACATCAAAACGATAAAGCACTGTGCCCGATGCAGGAGTTAACTCTAAAGCTGTGTCTTTATTTAATGCTAAAGACTCTGCACTTTCTTCACCAATGAGATGGAATTCAAAATTAGTTTTTATATCATCTAAAGCATCTACCGTTAAGGTATAAGTGTCTGGTTGCAAATCTAAAAAGAGGTGACTTTGGGAGGTGAAATTTGTTGTACTGAATTGATTGCCTAACTGAGAACCTTGTAAGTTCCATTGCATTTTATTGTTATCTATTCCATCGAAGAAGAATTTTGTCTTTTCAGTAATAACAAACTCGTATTGCTTTTGTTCTCCGGGCTGATCAATACTTCCTGAAATCTCCTGTACCCCAGGCATTAAATCTGCTGAAAGCAATAATTTTGGTTCTAATTGCTCAATTGTCCACATTTGTTCCTGAGCTGTGTGCTTGTTATTACGACTCATATTTACCCCTAAATTTTTTAATAAATTATTAAAGTTTGTTTTAAAACAATGGTTTTTAGTTAGTACTATTGTAATTACTGTATGATTATCAATCAATTGTTTTTCAAAATTATTTACTTACTCGGTAATCCCCCCTAAAAATAATAGGATCTAAAAGTAGAATTTTCTCTTAAGATACGAGCAGGAGATTCTGCATGAAAACATCTAAATTTACTGACAGTCAGATCATGTCCATTTTGAAACAGGCGGAGTCTGGCACACCTGTAGCCACCCTTTGTCGTGAACACGGTATGAGTAATGCGACCTTCTATAAATGGCGTGCCAAATATGGTGGTATGGATATATCATTAATGGCAAGACTCAAAGAACTGGAATCAGAAAATACCAGACTTAAAAAGATGTATGCTTAGGAACGCTTAAAGGCAGAGATCATTCAGGAAGCGATGGCAATGAGTAGCACTGCTACGCAAGGGTGAGGCCATCTTGCCGACGTAAGAGGGCACAACAGGCAGTTGCCCACTATGCCATTAGCATTCGTTTGGCTTGCAGAGCATTTAGTATCAGTGAAACCTGCTACCGTTATCAGTCCAAATTAAACGATGACAATGCATTAATTGCAGAACAGCTCATTGAACTCACTGAAGAAAATGCAGATTGGGGCTTTGGTCTGTGTTTCTCTTATCTACGTCATGTTGAAAACCATGTTTGGAATCATAAGCGTGTTTATCGCATTTACTGTGAGTTAGCACTGAATCTGCGCATTAAACTGAGAAGAAGACTAAAACGACATGCACCAGAACCACTGAAAGAGCCGATCCGGGCAAATCAGGTCTGGTCATTGGATTTTATGCATGACCAGCTTTCTGATGGTCGTAAGTACCGGCTATTGAATGTAATTGATGATTATCGTCGAGAAGGTTTGGCTATTGAAGCAGGATTCTCATTACCCACAATCAGGGTTGTTCGCACATTGAATCAGTTATTGGAATGGCGAGAAAAACCGTTAGTTATTCGGTGTGACAATGGCCCGGAGTTTATCAGTCATGAATTTATACGCTGGGCAACTAAACAAGGTATTCGTATTGAATATATTCAACCAGGTAAACCACAGCAGAATGCGTATATTGAACGCTATAATCGAACCATACGTTATAGTTAGCTGAGCAAACATTTATTTGATACTTTGGATGAAGTACAAGATTATGCAACAAATTCTTGCGTAGCAGTGCTACTCAGGCATTACAATCATGAAAGACCACACCAAGCAAACAAAGGAAGACCACCTCTAATGGCTGCTTAACCTCTACTTTTAACTTCGGTTATTTATGGGAAGATTACCTACTTCTATTACTAAAGGCAATTTTTTAAAACAATCGATAATTTCAAGCTGTTTTTGTTGTGATAATTTATAGAACCATTCTCCCCCATTCCTTTCATGCATGCCTTTCATTTTAGAATCATACTGTCCTCGAATACACATTTCTTCATGATTACCACGTACAGTCAAAAACCATGTTTGATCGAGCAATGAAATACATTCTAAATTTTCACCACCTCTATCTATTAGATCGCCCGTGCAAATGAGCAAATCATTATCAAAATTGAAATTTATTTTCTGTAGTTCATGCATGAGAAAGCTGTGACAACCATGAAGGTCACCGACAACATATATTGACTCATATGCTTTTACATCTACGCAGGAAATAAGCATTAAATATCTACAAAATTTTAAAATTTTCTGGTTTATCTAAGTCAAATGGTAAAATCAACACTTTTGCCACCTCTTCAATTCAATTGTAGTCAAAGTATTCCAAAGGTCGGTAAACTTTTAGTGTCATATTTTTACTCGGTCCACCGACTAAAGCTCTAAAAATTGATCCAAAAATAACTGTTGCTGTTATTCTACTGACACAATATGCCCAAACATATTTTAATTAAATAATAGGGGCTGTTGACACTTCGTTTATGTTTGCGACACGCATATTTTTTTAGCTGCTATAAGGCATGATGGACTGCCACCACTCTCCTATTTCTAAAACTACAAACACTTTTTTTAATTTTTACAATTATCGAATATATTTTTTCGTTCCTGCATCTTCTGAAAGTGCAAAATTAATAATCACATCTGACTGAAACTCTTTTCTTATATATTTCAGACTTATTGGGTTACAAAGTAATGCATATTTCAGAATCTTCTCGGAATATTCTTTTAAAAACTGGATCACGAATGCCCGCTGCTCTATCGCTTTCATCCATAAGTCTTCATAGTACACCTCAATATGCTGAATCGCATAAGGCCGAAGTTTCACTGCATGTTCACATAATTCTTTACTTGGATGATCCATAAACTGAATAGACATTGGATTATTTTCAATCGCCATCAGATACATGGCTGGCGTTGGTTTACGAATGTCCCTAATAGCCATGCCATCTTTACGTAATGCCATGTAGCAAAGACCTTCTGTCTGTTCTTTCACATATTTAATCGCTTGTGGATTCGATTGCACTGCTGCCTGACAAATCTGTTCTGTTTGTT
>NZ_JBIQOB010000031.1:0-31481 GCF_044130285.1 Acinetobacter sp. BSP-28 | reverse complement strand
GTTGAGATAACTGGATTGCCAGACCTATTCCACACAATACCTTTTTGATCGGTGAATGTAGTTGAATTGTTAGCACCATTGAAATGAAGCAATGAAGTAACATTGGCCCAATATTCATCGCGTGCAGTCATTACAACTATATCACTCAGTTTTTCAACACCATTTTTCACAGAACCAACGCATATGTAATATGTTACTCCTGCTGTAATCGAAAAATCCGTATAGGTTCGAACATCTCCTGCCAAAATTGCTTTTGGCACTGGTAAATTCAACAGATCAATTGGAGTTTCAGAGCAGTAGTAACGCTGCTCATCTATAAAACCATCTAAATCCCAATTGCTAACTAAACTCGGCATTATTCAACATACTCCACTATTAAGTTATAAGGCGCTGAGAAGAATTGAGATAACTCAACGGTATGTATAAACGGATTTAAGCACTCATAACCATCGCATACAGTTTTTAACTCAACTCGAATGGTACGAGTATCAACCTCTAATGCTGACATCGGATATGTGTATGTGTTGGCCGCGGATACATTGACACTCACCGTTTCTAATTCAACTTCATTTTCGTCAAACTGAATTAAAGTCAGGTGTGTGGTTACTCCAGCTTCGATTGTCACACCACCATCAAACCACCCAAGAATTTCACCACCAGTTTGCTGCACACGGTTACGATCAGCCCAGGTTATAATCAAGTCAGTTTCAAGTTCCGCAGGCCAATATTCACCATTAATTTTCACATTGGCTGGTGGGTAAGGTCGGATTGCTCGAGCATTAAACTCAACTTCATGTGTCGCCGCATCACTCAAAGCAAGCACGCCACTTGGAGTGGTGGTTAGCACTTTTGCATCGACAGTTTCACCATCAACATAAAGTGTTTGATCAACCGCAATAAAGTCATCAGCAAAATATAAGATGGAATTGGCAACGTGAATTTGCGGTACCCCAAATGCTCCGCGCTTTACATTTAAAACCTTGGTTTGAGCATCATATGATTGATACACCATCGTTTCATCGTTGATGAAAACCTGACTACCAATTCGTATAGATGCAATATTTCCAACATTTTTAACCACAAATGAGCCACTTATACGATCAATAGCTTGATCTAAATAAGCTGTTTCACAGTAATTCACTGTTGCTACACGCTCAAACCCACTTCCGCTATCAGCATACAGAGCAGCGCTGAGTGAATTGTTTTGAGGTTTTTCAGCAATAGCGCATAAATAGCCAATTTCTGGATTATCGGTAAGCTCAATACCCACCTCTCGCTCACCAAACGCTTGAACTGCTTCAAAGTATGGCAATTCAAAAACTTTCGCATTACATGGTTTTGGTACTTCGGGTTGTGTGTTAACTGGATCATCTGCAACAATGGTGGTATTCATCATTCCGGTGGATGGAACAACTTCAACCCACTCAATAGAAACCTCATTGCTGGTTGGTCCACCAAGTTTAATACTCATGATTCGAACCAAAATGGTTCCAACCCAACGCTTAGACCATGGCAAACGGATCAAATCATAACGATTCCATTTACGTGCTTCACGCCAACCGGTTGTGAATGAACCTTTTAAAACACCAGTTGATAGAATTTTAAGTTTCCAGTTCGCTACGATTTCAGCATTTCGCATATTCATGAAATATGGAAAATCGACTGTTTCAGCATTGACTCGGCCCAGAGTCTGAATCAAGCCGCTTTCAGAAATGGAAAAGGATGAATTCTTAATATTTTGCCGATCGTAGTAATTTACGTTGACCTGATTGATCACTTCATCAGCATTGGTAATTTCATACTGCATGCTGCCTTTTTTGATTTTGTTTTCAGGGATGCTGTGAATTTCATCTTCTTCAAACCAGTCATCACGAAACAAAACCATTTCATAAAGACCAGTTTGTCTGTTTACTCGAATGCCAGCTTCGATGTGATAGCAGAGCTCATTAATAGCATCCATGCATGATTTTTCAGTGATTGACCATGAAATGCCTAAGCCTTCATCAAAAATCCAATCTGCCGCTTTCATAAAATTCGCATCATTTACAGATGTTTCTGGCTTATTCATTGCTGTGTCATCAGTGAGAATTTCGCGAATTTTATGAATCGGATTCATGTCACCAGATGGGGTGCCATCATATGGATATGGACCATAGAAATAATTCCATATAATTTGCGCACTGAGGTCCTTATACAAATGGGTTGGGTCTTCCACATTTCCACTTACATCCACCTGGAGGCCAAATTTGTCGGTATTTGTTAGATCAAACCAAGCCTCAATAAGATAATGTTTTGTTGTTTCATTGCCTTCATAGAAAGTTACTGATATTTCGTCAATTAAATCAGAACCTTCGACTGGATAGATATTCCATGTTTGGCCCGCTACAACCACTCTACCAGTTACTTTAACTTTACCCTTGGAGTTTATCTGGGAAACATATTTTGCAGATGCAGTGGAATAAGGAAAATCACTATTAAATGGCGAATTCTGTCTGTAACTAGCACCCACACTCCCCATGTCTTTATTTGAATTTGGATCTGGGTGAATCGTCCAATGTAGGTTTTCTATGTATGTTGATGTTTGAAACCCATCCAAATAAGCATTATGAACGCATGCACCTGAATATTGCAGGTTTGGTTCACTACCAGTGTTGTATGTAACTACCTCAGATTTGGCATCATACCACTGTTCACGACCATCATTTCTTATATGAATCCGCTTTGGCCAAAGCAGCATCTCTTTCATATAGCCAGAGTTGCCGAGATAAAAATACTCGGTTGCTCCAACCTCATTCGCGATATCAGCAACCCAGCCGCCATGCTCTCGAATGCCTCGAAAAACCAAATATGATTGATAAGGGTATGATGAAATTAATGGCACTTCCTTTTTCCAGTCCTCATTTACAGCCTGGTCATCTAAGCCAAAACGAATATCGATAGTTCCGACATACCCCCCCTCTGTTTCACCAAAAAGGTTTTTATCAACCATTGTAAATATGAAGCGATGGTCGTTAAAAAGTTTTCTTACCCACCCGCGTTTATCAATATTTATTGCATGTATGCCTTCAATTGTATTGCCGATAAACAAAGCGAATTTTGCATAATGTCTATACCCAATAACCTGTCCGCTACTTCCGCCCATTTTCTACCATCTCCACAATCTGCAAAGCCATTGCATCATTTGTTGATTTCACAATTTCAAGATCAATGCCGTTCTCAAGAAAGTCCTGCCAATCCCAGCCCTGAGACAAAAAAAATGCCCGCGATCCGCGAGCACACATTTTGGCTTTTCGTAAATCAGACATGTAAATTTTCACTTGCCACCTTTGGATTTAATTGGTGTTGTGGTTTGCCCCCAAAGATGCGTGATATTTCCATACATGTGTGGGCTGCCGGCAATGTCGCTAAATGAAGTGCCTTCATCCGCAATCGTTCCATCTAACTGGTTTGCATTTTGACGGTTTTTCTTTTGCATTTTTCGCATCTGAACATAGGTGTAGACTGCAGTCGCAATCGCTACAGCCCACATTGCATATATAATCCACGCTGGGATAGTAACCATTTAATTCAGCCCTACTTAATCAATTGATTCATCACCGGGTTTTCACTCGGCATATACGGATGCCCGGCAAAACGAGCAGCGTTATCAAATTTTTCATGACAGGTTTTAAGAGATTGATCACAGCCAGGTGCCAGCTGAATCACATCACCGACTTTCAGGCCAACATGCTCGCGATATAAAGTCACCGAGCTTGATGTATTGCCAACAATGAATGTATAGACACCAAGTTTTTTAAACAGGCCGCGATTGAGATAACCCACAGCATAGGTTTTGGTTTCCATCACCGGATTACCATCTGTATAGGTCGGTTGTCCATTTACATCCAAAACTGGTTGCCCCAGCTCATCTAAAACTGGAATCTGCTCAAAGACTAGATTGCCTTCAGCATCCTTCACCTGTGTTGGATTTACCGTGAATGTGATTGTCAGACCGTTGATTGCTGTCACGGTCACATCGAATGCCCAGTCTTCAAATTTCAAACCACACCAGCGGTCATAAATGGAATTTGGGCAGGTTTTCTGGAATTTGCGTGTCAGGATGGTCCGGTTTAAATAAGATTCACCGGTAGAGCAAACCAGCATCATGGTGTCTTCTGAGTCATTAAACTTGGGCTGAGTCACGCGCCCCATAAACAAAACCAGTGTTTCATTCTGTTCAAGCTCAAGAATGGTCAAATACACTGATTCAAAATAAATTTTGTTTAAGAAAATACTGGTGAAGCTATCACCCGCTACATTCTTAAAGCTGCCTTGAGGGAAAGTGACTTCTATCTCGCACTTATCAATATCGGCATCTTCAATAGCATCCCGATCCAAACCACGCACTGATTTATATGTGATGTCGCTATGGACGACATCTTTGCGATGGTTGGTGAAATACCAGGCTTTATCCCCATGCTTGAATTGATAAAGCTCTACACGAATATCCATTAGCTTTCTAACTCCAGAATTGGCACCGTGACCTGGCTAATGCCCGCACCCAAAAATTGAAACTCGATCTGGTCGGCATCGAAGCGGTAAAGCCCCATGTAACAGATGGTTTGAATATCATTTCGCTGCGCATTGATTGCCGGTGAAACAGTCAATGAACCACCTGTTTTGGCGGTAATTTCATGCGCTGTCCATGTGCCATTCTTGCGCTTTACCGCGAGGTAATTGCGATTTGCTTCAATCAAATACTTGGTATTTGTGCTTAAACTGGTGGTGATGTTGCCGGTGTTTAAAATATTGAGATGCTGCTCATATAGCGGCAACCAGAATGAACGATAACGGCCACCGCGACGGAACAGAAACCGGCGAAATTCCTGGAACTCATCCCAACTTCGAATCAGTGATTTAAACGGCTTGGACTGCTTGGCTTTGGCATGATGGGTAAATGACTGAAATCCACCAATGCTGTTATCCACCACGTTTTGATGCTGGCTCATGGTGATTTCGATAGAGTCGCCATCGAGTAGCAGCGGTTTAAAATAAATATCATTGCCTTTGTACTGATCTGGAATATCACCCGCATGCTCTGGCAAGTCTTCAGCCAGCACACGAAAGACCATTGAAGCATTGGACCAGAAACCGCCGGCATTGATTGATGCATCGCCATCAATAATGCAGATCCGTAGAGGCATCATCACCGCATGGGTTACAGTAATATTTGCTGCCAACCGGAAGCCATCCTGGTATTCAGTGATTAATGGCTGAATAACCTCTTCGGTTTCCTGGTCTCGGATCTCTTCCTGAATAATGATGTAGCGACCCTTTTCGGTAATCTCAACAACATGGTTACCTTCACTACTCTCAATAAAAGCAAAACCGACTCTAAGGTCGGCTATGGTGCTGGTTGTATCAAGAATGATGTAGTCATCATCCACCATATCTGGAATGACTCTTTTGACCTGTCGCAGCGGAATACCCCACTGTTTACGCAGATTGGCAGACAGCATATGAAACATATCGCCCATGGCTTTACGCATCTGAGTGTAGTTAAAGCTTAAAATCTGCCGGGGCGTGTCACGTAGCGGATAGCGCTCTTCACTTCCATCATCTGCCTCATGAACTTCAGTCATCCATTCCAGGCGTTCGGTTGAATTAAGCAGAGGGCAATTTGTTAATACGTGGACTTCGCCATATTGTTCAGTTTGTATTTTCATTTTGTCCTCATAAAAGAAAACCCACCGAAGTGGGTCATTAGACTTTGCTGCGATTACGTTTCATGTGGTATAGAAAGGCTTTTTCACCATCAGGTCCATACAGCATATCTTTAGCCTCGCTCTCATCTTTAACCATGATCACTCGTAGGTTGTTATCGATGACTTGAGATTTCCCACTATTCGACTGCACCTGATCCATGGCCTTTTTCACCTCTGGATTTTGGCTTGGGTTTAAAACCTTTGGCGCATCCATAACCAAACCGCCATCGGCAAAACCGTTTTTAATGGATTGTCGAAGTGCGTAAAAACCTGAAGGCCCGCCAAGTGCTGCGATTTCCTCTTGCGTTAAAACACCTTCACCTTTATGAACAATACCGGCTGGTTCATATTTTCCACCGTGACCAGTGAAACCACCGTCCGCATATCCGGATGGATTAAAAGAAACACTGCCGACTGTTGCTGCTTGAGCAAGCTGCAAGGCAACTGCTGCACCAGCCATAACAGGCGCAATATATGGACCAACATACGGGATGCCAGACACGGCGTTATACACATTGGAGTATGTTTCTGGGGCATTTAAAGCCACTTTTGCTGCTGCATATCCTTGAGATATGGCAAACGCAGCCTGATAATAACCGGACTCTTCACCGAGAACTGATTTCAAAACATCTGCAGTGCCACTGAAGTAATTTTCCCCCCACTCCGCATGTAACAATGATCTCTTCTGATAGTACTCCTGATCAGTTATTAGCATTTGATCACGTGCGCTTTTTAGCAGATCAACATCTTGCTGATAGTAATCCGTTTGAGTAAATCGATCTTGATAGTCACCCCATACCTGTTCACGTTCAGCGTTCTGTTCCATGCCTTGCTGCATGTTGGCTTGCTTAATTAGCGCACCCTTCATCTCAGGTGAATAAGATGGGGTATTAAGAATTTCCTCACGAACTAAAGCATAGTATTCCTGCGCATAATCGCTTGCGGTCATCCAATTGCTTTTAGCCTCTAGCAATTGCTTTTTCTCAGCAATCGTTTTGAGTTTTTGTGTCTCCTGGTATTCCGAAAGCTCTTTACTATATGCCTTCTCTTGCAATAACAAATGCTGAACTATGGCCTCATCATCGCCAGCAAAAGCGATTTCAATTTCTTTCCTTGCTTCCGCATTTTCAAATGACATTCGCTCTTCTTCAGTGAAGTATTTTTGAGCAACTGTTTTTTGGCGTTCGAGAGATTGCTTTCTTAAATCTTCAGCATTTTCCCAATATTCACCTAACTCCTTGATGCTTAAAACGGCCTCTTTTCCTGTTAAGCCTGAGTTTTTTAGGGCTGAGCCATTTAAGGCAGTAAACCACTTATCAACCATTGGGGCATAGTTTGATGCCTCTTTGGTTTTGGCTTTTGACCCTGTAAATCCATTCTTATTGAGGTTCTTGGTTCCACCTACGCCAGCGTTATATGCCGTAATAGCATCCTTCCAATTCCCAAAAACCTCAAAAGATTTAGCTAAATCTTTAGCAGCAACTTCAGCAGATTTCTTCACATCATAAGAATCAGCAACAGATAAATTATACTGCTGGCGGTATACACCTGTTGTTTGAAAAGGACCTATTGCACCCGTGGAGCTTTTAGCATTAATAATCCCTTTGGATTCTTGCGCCATAACAGCAGCCAATAGGTTTTCAGGAATTCCATATTTAGCGCCAATGTCGTTTAGGTTGTTTGCTGCTGAGATTTTTGCAACGCGCTCAAGCATAACAAGTTCTGATTTTGTGTAAGAGTAGTTCTTCTCAGCAAAATCAGCCCTTTTCTTTTGCTCGTCTGCAATTTTTTTCTCAGTTTCTTCACGCTTTTTAGTTTGCTGCTGGAGCTTATAGCCCTGCTCAATTTGGATATACATCTCTTTGCTGAGAAGCTTTGAATAAGGAACTCCTGCTTCCGCTCGTTTATCGGCAAAATACTCCGCTTGATTTCGAGACATCAGCCCACGAGAAACATTTGCATTAATGTAGTTTTCACGCTCTACCTCTTGACCAATTGAGTTGTAAACCTCTCGCTCTTTTTGAGTAAGTTTAAGCAGTGCAGCACCACGGCGATCAATTGAATTAGTAACATCATCATTGGTTTTAATGAGCTGCTTGTCGCGCTCAATCATTTGACTGATTAAGTTTTTATGCTTGTTTACTTCAGTTGAAGCATCGCGAACACTTGCCGCCTTCTTAATAAAGGCATCTTTTTCATCTTTACTTAATGATGTGCTTTTGCTTACTGCATCGGAGAGTTGTTCAAGTGTGATTTTTCCTGACTTATAGCCCATCACAAGGTCAGAAAATTTGGATGCTTGCTCTGAAGTCATATCAGAGCCACGGACTACATTTAATGTATATGCAATCAGCTTAGAATTTACATCTTCATATGAAGTTGAAAGCTCTTCTAATTTTTCACGCTCTTCTACAAGTTGAGCAGCACGTTTAATTTTATCTAATTCGGTATATTTTTGAATTGCCTGCTCTACAGTTTCATTATTTTCGCGTAAAGATACTGTGGATTTCGCAGTATTATCACGAAAAAGAAGATAACTACCTGCAACTACTGCAACTGTTAAGGCCAACCCTACTGGTCCACCTAATAATCCTAGCGCTCCACGAGCAACACCGCCTAAAACCGTCAATGTTGTTGTGGTGCCTGCGGCTTGGGCAGACATTCTAGCTAAAGCAAGTTGATAGCGTGTGGCTTCAATTGTGCCCATAACAAACGCTGGTGTAGCTTTTGCAGTCATAACAACAGCAACAGTGCCTACGGAAACAGCAACTACATCAAGATTATTTGCTACTGTTTGTACTACTGGAGCCAATCCATTAATTAGGCTTACTTGAACACCCTCAACCTGAAGGTTAAGCATTTGCATGTTTTCTTTTGCTAAGGCTAGTTTTTCAATCATCTCGTTAGACATGATTGCCCCAGCATCACTTGCCGCCTGCCCCCACTTTTTAAAACCCTCACCGCCATTCTCTAATAATGGAATAAGCAGTGATGAATCAGAAATGATAGATTCCAGATAGAACTTGATATCATTTTTTGTAGCTCCGACTTTTTCTAATGAATTGTAGAAAAGTTGCAGAGCTTCTGGACCGGATAGCTTTTGAAACTGTTCAATTGTTACACCAACTAAAGGCGCAATGTTTGTAAAGAAATCAGCTAAAGGACCACCGCCAGTTTGCTGAAAATCCCCAATACGGTCTTGCATGTCCTTCATTTTATCTGCAAATGACTCCATGCTTATGCCAGCCGTTTCAGCACCTTTAGCATAAAACTGGAAGTCAAAAGTAGATGTGTTTGACAGCTGAGATAGTTTTTTAATCTCGTTGCCAGTGTCAATCATTTGATTGGTAAATGCTGCTAAACCACCGACCGTTACACCAGCGAAAGCTGCACCTAGAGCATTTACCGCAAGCGTAGAAACATTAAAGCCCTCTGCAATAGTTTGGCTTGTGCCCTTTGCTTTTTTCTCGGCTTGATTCATTGGTTCAACAAAATTACCAATCTTAGCCACCAGATCAAGCGTTAATGTCCCAAGCTTTGTGCTCATATAAACCTCTAGGCGTAAAAAAACCACCCGAAGGTGGCCTATTTTTTGATGATAAAAATCTTTCTTACAAATACATTTCCATACATGCTAAATAATATTTTTTAGCAAATTCATTTATTTGCTCTTTCTGATACTCCTCAGTACTAAATTTACTTTCTTTAAAAGCGTCCATAATAACCGCCTTCACAATTTTTCTTTTTTCTAAGTTTTTTTCATACTTATCAGCATCATTCAACATAGCCATTAGTGGAGCGCCATTTTGTCTAGCACCCATTACTGCTTCAGCCAATTCATATAAATCTTTACAGTTCTGCTCGTGAATATCCTCACTTACTGGTGCTGAAAAAGATGCGATTGGGGTTAATAGCATGATGCCCATAACCAAAAATATACTCTTCATACCCCACCCAAAATTAATAATTTAGAACAAGATACTAAGTTACTGCACAAAAAGAAACCTCCCGAAGGAGGCTTGCTTTAGAAGTTGTATCGAAGGCCGGCTTTGTAGGTTACCCCATTTAAATCCAACTCATCACCGTTACCAGATAAGCATTCACCGTTTAGGCACACTTTTGCATCTTCATTAAATAACCACTGGTAGCCGAATGATCCAAACATATCAACTTGCGGGGATACTTTGTAACCAACCTCCAATGCCGCTGGAATAGTGAAGTATTCTAACTCGACATTAAATTTACCTAGATCTGGATCGATTTCACTTTCATCTAACCAAGCATACCCCAGGCCCAGTGATGCTGCTGAATACAGCTTCTCATTTTCAAGAAATTTATATTTATAACCAACAGAAAAATGATTGTAATCAACTTCCGAGCTTTGGAATATATACTCCGCCCAAATACTTGCTTTAGGGTGATTCTGATAAGCAGCATTCACAAACACACCATCAAAAGACTCAGTGCCTAGAAAATCGTCCGAACCTAGTTTAGAGCCAGCATAACCAAAGGAAACTGAAAATGGACTGGTGCGACTTGACTGGGACTCATTTTCTGTATGTACATAGTTTGGACTTGTGCCAATTACAACTGGTGCACCATTGCTAAGCATTAATGGCTTATCCGCAGATGCAAAAGTAGATATTACCCCAATCGCTAAAGTTAAAATTAATTTTTTCATTGTCTTACCCCCATTTATGGTGTAGATAAGATACTAATTTATTGAACAAAAAGAAACCGACCTAAGTCGATTCCCCTCCAAAATTTTGCATCATGTATTCTTCGAGCGACATTTCTTGTGGCTGATCCTCATGCGGCATGAAGGACTGGGCTTTTACATTTTGAGCACCTTTAGAACCCAAATAAGTCGCCATCAAATTACCAAAACCTTGCTCAATGCGCCTCCCAACAAAAAGAGAGCCCCTCTTTTGACGAAAGGCTTTCCATGTTAGGTATTCTTGATGGGCTATTCTTCGCTTGGCTTCAGCAATTGTTCTTCCCCCAATTCCGTTGATGACGAGCTCACACCAGAATTCTTCTTCGCCAAATTTTTCATCAGATGCTTTCCCGTGAAGTCATTAACCTCATCGGATACCTTATGCAAAGCATCAATGAGCTGTGGAAGTGCCGTGCCAACTGTTTTTTCAGTAAATAAAGGCTCTTTAGTTTCTTTATTAAAAATAGTAGCAACAACACGGGCCTTGGATAAATCCGCCATAAGAACCTTTTGAGGGTCCTTGCCGCGCATCAAATTTACCACTTCATCGTACGAAAGGACTTTGATACCAACGTCGACAGAGTATTCCTTATCACTAATAAAGAATGAAGCTTCCTTATCAACAAGATTTACAATCGTTTCCTGCGATAATTTTAAAAGCTCGTCCAAACCTAATTTGATAGGCAATTCAACTTGTTTAACTTCTTCTGTCATTATGGAGCCACCACTCGTGGAGTTATTACAACTGCTGAAGTACGAACAAGTTTGAATGTATAGCTGACTAATGCATCCTGCTCAACTGTTGGTGCAGATGGGTTTAAATAACCTTTAAATGACCACCAAATACGATCCTCTGGCAAATCAATACCTGCAACCGCTTCATAAGTAGGTGCCGTTTTTGAATGGCTTGAGCCTACATGCCATTCAATTTTGTCACCAGATTCAGCCAATTGAATTAACTGCATGTGACTTGCATTTTCGTCATCCAGATCAATTTGAATTGAGCCTTCACCAGGGTCACGCAGACCACGGTCATAGTCTTTCGTATCCGAGTCCAAGCAAGTTGCATCAATTTTGGAAAATGAGTCCTCGCCGAATGAAAACGCCTTAGGGCAAGAGAAACGAACAACAGCTGCGCCAATCACGGCGTAGACTTGTGTTCCATTGGATTTAATACGTGCCATGAGTAGCTACTCCTCAATTTTTAGGCATAAAAAAAGCACCCGGTTGGGTGCTATGTTGAAAATTCTGTTTATCGATCTACAAACCAATTTGAATCAAAACCGGTTCGATAAAGCTTTGTAACTGGTTCACGCTCATTGCCGCGCAGATCTGTCACAGTACATGAGTTATCAAGCTCTAAAGCTTTTCGTACTGCTTCACGAATAGTTCGCAATTGCAGTGGCTCTAAAGTGTAAATATCAATTTGAATCGTTATGTGATCAGTATTGGCTGGACAATCTAAATGATTCTGAGGAACCCCGGAAATATCCTGCCAAACTAAATACGGCTTCTGCGGTGCATCTGGTGCCAGGCCAAACTCATAAGCTCGCAACTTATTGCCAGTTTGCAGAAAGGCCTTAACCTCATCACTGGCATTGAGCAATTCAAAAATAGGTGCTGTCATGAGATTTTTCCTTTCGCAATTGCCGTCTCTATGGATTTCATAAACGTCTTGGCGAATTCATCAGTGACCTTCTGAATATTTTGTTCAAGTGCTGGGCGCATGAATGGAACGGCCGGCATCTTACTGGTCCCGAATTCGATATAACGCCAGTAAACCGTTTCTCCACCTGGTAAAGCGGCGAGTTTTGCACGGTCTGTTTTGGCATTTACCGCAGCACCACCCTGAATACCAACGCGCATGACCACGGTGCCATAGTCACGGCTTTTACCTGCACGAATCACAATATTCTTTTCAATATCTTCTCGTGTTTCTGGATCATCAATATAGGCTGCGCCAATCTTTGCTGAAAGCTGAACAATCTTCATGGCCTTGCGTGCTGCTGCCAATCCTCTTGATCGAACTTTCTTAACGTCTTTTAGCTCAGCAATTTTCTTATTAAAAGCATCCAGCCCTTCAATATTTAGTTCGACTGCCATGATGATTCACCTTCAGCAAGGTTTAGAGTAAGCCATTCCAAACCACTTTCATTATCTGGAATCGGATCACCATCAATTTTCCAATACTTGCCACGGAACAATACGCGCATCGTTGAATTAATATGACTTGCTGTTGAGCTGTATCGAATGCGGCACCGCGCTGTCATTGTTGAATTAATGGCTTGAGCTTGAAGCTGATCTTTTGTAGACAAAGCCTCAAGTTTTCCCCAAACTTTGGTGAATTCAGTCCAGATGATAGGTACATGACCTGTGACCTGATCTTGCTCACCTTCAATTTCATGTTGAATGGTGATGCGATGGGGTAATTTGCCTGATTGCATAAATCACCTATCGTTTTCGTGGTGGTGTTTTTAGCTCACCCGTTTTTTTCATGTTATGGCAAGGTTGATAACCTCCACCTAAGCGAACATTCTTACAAGCTCAACACTGGCATCCAATTAACTTTTTCAACCATTTCATAAATCACCTATATGGCCGTTGGTGTGCGATACGGATAAAGCAAAGCACGTACTGCTGGCGGCAAATAATTATCAATAATTGATGATTCCTTGCTTGGCTCACGCTCACGATCAAACATGCCAACCATCAGCAAAACAGCGTGCTTTATATCATCTGGATAAACATTGTTTTCAAACGTATCCGTCACATAATTTAAAACCGCATTTTCAGCGGCTTTAATATACATTTCTAACATTGGATCATTATCTTCAGTGTCATATCGCAGATGTTCACGCACTTGATCAACAGTGACTATGCTCATGATTCACCCCATTTCTTTTGAGCCAATTTGAAGTTCTCATGATTAAATTCACCTGAATGATCTTTTTCACAGTGCCATAGACTGCCTTTATGAGTCACAAAACAGCCTTTTTCATAGCTATTTTCTGACTTAAAAATACCTTGGTACTGTGCCTTTGGCTCTGCTTTTGGTATTTCAGCCTTGCCGAATGGATCTTCTTTTTGATCACGCTTCGATAGTGCTTCCAGAGAATAGTTCTGTTGCTGCATATAAACCGTGTCACCACCAACAATAGGCGCTAAATTAAAGGCTTGCCGTGCTTCATTTGGTGTAAATATTGCAGATTTAACACCACGCTCTTGAATATTCATCTGCGTTTCTTTATCCATGCGGATAAGTGAATCAACATCAAGGAATACTTCAAGGCCTCGATCTTTTAAGTCAAATGCATCATCGAGTAGGTTTTCAATGGCTTCAACAGGGCTTTGCAAACAGTCAGAAAAGTAAATTTCATTCAGATCACCAACCTTTTGACCTGCTGGAATCGTTCCATATCCAACTTTGAATGCTGGTACATGCAACACCGAACAAATAATTTCATTCGACATTTTGAGCTGCTCAATGGTTTGGGTATCCGATGCAGACATTGAAATAGGCTGATATTTTAAATCATCACCAAGTACCGCAGTTTTACCAATATTTTGACCTGAATAATTGGCATTCCATGATTCACCAGCCTGCGCCGCTTTCTCTTTTGAGATAGGACCAGGTGCAACCAAAATCCCACTTGGTCGACTCAAGTTTCCAAAAATGGTTTTAGAGTTCTTGAGGATATTTAATCCAAGCCCAGAAGCCAAACCATAAGCTGTTACAGCAGGAATACCAACAAGCGGATGGAATAAGCAGTTTTCACGGTCATGAATGATTTCAGATGCAGGAACGATCACTGATTCAGTACTGTTCAAAGTATCCATACCGAGCTGGTAGAACACTTGACCGTCATCACTTACCAAAGGCTTGATTTGGTCGGGATTTAAAAGCACGATTCGAATTACATGGCCGAATACGTCACGAACTTTGAACGCATAGGCATTACCACGTAATTTACGACACACCATCCAAAACTCTAAAAACTGTTGCCAATTTTGGTAATGATTTGGCTTTTTGAGAACTCTTAATTCTTCTGGAATTGGAGCATCAACAAGAATTTTACCCTGTTTTTGCTTCAGCATTACGCCCATTTTCCCAATGTCTTGAGCAATTAAACTCACACATGAAAAAACTGCAGGATGTGCTGCTAAATCTTCTTTTGAATACTGAACATCATTCTGAAAGTTTGCGTGAAACCCAACACCAAACAAAGAAGTCCATCCGCCGCCTGAATTGACAGACGATAGCGATTTTTTACGAAATAGTCTGTCAAAAAATCCCATGCGCTATTCCTGCTCTTCTGTTTTAAGTTTTGCTTTAGTCGCAGTTTTCTTTACTGGTTCCTTAAATTCTTCTGCCACACCTGTTTTAATCAGGATATTTGCTTCAAAATCTGTCACATCAAGCACATCACCAACATTGGCGTTATGCATAACCTTTAAATACTTAATCTTCATAGACTGTTCCTATAGCTAAACAATTTAAGTTGCTTAGATATAAAAACAGCCCCGGTTAAGGAGCTGTTTAGAGCTTAAATACTATTCATTTAAGCGTAAGTTAAAACCGATGCTGCAATCGGACGGCGTTTTGCCCAGGTGATAAACTTCTCTACACGTACAGCAAATTTATTTTCTTGCCATAAGTTGTGAGTAGTCGCACCATCAACAAGCGTTGCTTGATCCGAGTAAGACACGTCCACACCACCATCTTGAGCAAGTAAAATTTCAGAAGTTTTAACAAGAATAATCTTGCTACCTACTGTTTCCGATGTGATTACAGGAATGCCCATTAACGTGCGTTCACCACGTAATGACATACCGTTAAAGTATGTGTTACCAAGTGCATCACGCAATAAGCTAATTTGTGCAGCACGAGTTTCAGACATGAGAATGTATGAACCATCAAGGCTTAAATTTGCTGTAACAAATGATTGAATGAGTTTCAGCAAGTCTGCTTCATAAGCCGCCGCAGTTACCCCCGTGCTTGCAATCCCCACAACACCATTTAGAACACCTGCTGGGCGAGTAGTTGAAGCAGCAGCGGCATCCAGGAATGTTGCATCAATTAAAGTTTTTGAAGCTTCAATCAGGTCATCACGCACTAGTACATCAACCGCTGGATCAGAACGGCGCATTAATTCCTGCGTATAAACAGTGATTGCGGCAAGCTTATGCTCTTTGATTTCAACTTCACCATAAGTGCCGTTAGTTACGGGTTTTGCAGCACCTTCACCAACCCATGAAGCTGAACCACTTGTTAATTGGCTTGGAATTTTCGAGTTAAACGGTACAGCACGGAAACCTTGCAACTTATCAAAAACAGTTGCTGCGCGAAGCATTTCCACAAATTCACCTACGAGGCGGTTTTCATGGACCAGTGAAGCAGCAAAGCCTGAATCAGTTGTTGTACCTAATGTTGCTTTTGTTACTAGGTCTTGGACTTCATCACCAAACCCACGTTCTTTCGCAACATCAAGTGCGGACTTGTAATTACCTTCTTTGGCCGCCAACTGCGATAAGATTTTTGCACGAGCAAACTGAGCAAAACCAATACCCTTAGCTAAAGGTACAATTTCAATTTTAGGCGCAGGATTGGCAGGGTTTGGATCACCCTCTGCAGTTGCTTTAGCTTGCGCACCATTTTGACCAGCAACAGGATTTAAACCATTTGCTTTTGCTTTTTCGGTTTCTTCAATTTGCTTTTTAACACGAGCAATGTTCTTTTCAATTGCTTCAATTTCTTTTTCAACAGCCTGGATAGCTGCTTCAGTTTCTTCATCTGGTGTTTGACCTGAATCCAAAGATTTGGTCATATGACCTTGAAGTTCTAAATTCTTAGCAGCCAGTGCTTCAAGCAGTTGTTTTAAGTATTTGTTCATACGAGTTTCACTCCACCCTTTGTTGGGCTATTAAGTTTTACGACAACGTGTTTTTGTTCAGATGAATCGCCATCTGGAACGTCTTGAGGTTTTTCGCCCAACGCGGCTTTGTGCTCCTCAAATGCTTTTTTGAAATCTGTACCACTATCGCGGTTGCATGGGATAGTTACCAAACTAAGCTCGTACCATTCCCACTTATTGAATCGAATACCTCCGTTTTGTAGGTATTCAGCTTCTCCCCAATCAGGGATAAATCCGACTGAAAGCCCTTTAACAAGGTCATATTTCAGTGATTGATAAGCTTCATCGACTCGCTCTTTAAGCTTTCCTTCTTCCTTGATTTCAGGAATCTGGATTTCGACTTCAATGCCTTGTTCAGTCACTTTTGCGCTTAGGACCTGACCGACTGGTTTCTTCATTTCATGATGAAAAAGCAGCGGCATTGGAAGTTGGTATTCAGCACCATCAGGAACCATGATGTCTTTTGCACGATCCTGATTTGGCGTGCTTGCAACCCCTGTAAATGTTCGTTTTTCTTCGTTAATAGCCTTAATTTCAAAAGAGCCAAACGATTTCTGTAGAGCAGACATAAAGCTCTCCTAAAAGAAAAAACCCACGCAAAGTGGGCTGTTAAATAAATAAGTTTTAAACAAAATGTACTTCGTATTTATCAGGCTCACCCGCTACAGCCATAATTCGATTAATCCCCATCAACAAACAAACTGCACCATCAATTTTGAAAGCATTCTGTTTGCGTGGATAATCGTTATTGTTTGCATCTGGTTTGCTGATCACGTTGCCAACCATCCAGGATAAAATCGGGTTTCCATCATGGTGAAAACGACCGGCAGCAATTGCCGCTACCAGCTCTTTCATTGGCGGGCTAAAGTTCTTGGTGTTTTTGGCAATCTCAACAACTTCAAGGCCATTGTCGCCAAGTGTTTTAGCAATCTGGCGACCACCCCAGTTATCAAATGGCACTTCACGCAAATTCACTCTTTTTGAATCTGCAATTAAATCCGAAGCCACCAAATCAAGATCCGTTTCAGCGCCATCATGAACCTCAAGCAACCCTTGATTCATCCACTTCTGGTATCGATCAATTACTACCTTTTCCTCACCGTCATATACGGTTTCAGAAGGAAGATAGAATTGTGGGCGTACACAGTAGTAATGGATTTTGCCGTCAATTATTCTGTAGAACAGATTAATCCGGGCGCAGATATCGATCTTGGATGCCAGATCCAGTGGCATAAAGCATTCATCATCTGCAAAGTCTTCCAGCTGCAGCGATTTATCAGCACACTTATGCCACTTCTCCATATTGAAATAAGCAGATCGGGCAGATACCCATACATTCAAATGCTTTGTTTTAAATGTGTTCTGGCGTGCTGGATTGTTTACGGCTTTACGTTGCTGTGACTCCAGGTAGTCGCCATATACTGAAACATCAAAGTTGGGATTCGCTTTCTGTAAAACCTTTGGATCAGTCCAATCATCACCTTCATCAATGGTCCAGATAAAGCCAAACAGCTCATCATCCGGTACAGTACCAAGCAGCATATCCTGGACACGTAATCGCATGTCATGGCATGGACCATCAATATTGAATCCAGCTGTAGTAATCACAAACATGAGCGGCTGACGGCGTGCCCCCATACCCGTTTGCATCGTGTCATACAACGCATTGGTCTGGTGTTCGTGGTATTCATCGACAATCGCACAATGTGGAGACTGGCCATCTGGTGGATCACCCACAATAGTCTCAAAGATTGAACCATCGTCCGGGATTTCCAAACTACCGGCATTAATAAGAATGCCAGCAGCTTCGATAAACTCAGGTGAACGTACTGCCATGAGTCGAGCAGGCTTAAATACTTCCCATGCCTGCTTCTCTGTTGTTGCACCGGCATAAACCTCTGAACCGAACTCACCATCATTGGCGAACATATTCAGGGCCACACCTGCAGCAATTGCCGACTTTCCGTTTTTACGCGGAATCTCCCAATATGATTCACGGAACCGGCGGAAGCCATCTTTTTTACGGACCCAACCAAACGTGCAGGCAATACCAAATTTCTGCCAAGGCTCAAGCGTAATTTTGAGTCGCTTTAGAGCCCATTCACCTTTTGTATGCGGCAATAATTCAATGAATGCGATCTTCTTTTCTGCTAATTTCGCATCAAATTTGTATGGAAAATCTTTATTTTTACTGTTTTTTAGGTCGTTTAAATGGCGCTCACAAGCCAATTTGACCCATTTACATGCAGGAATTTTGTCTGTTATGACCTGCTTCGCCCACTTATTCGCAATGTCTACGTTTGGGAAAGCTGTCATATCTACCCCACATTACATATTCAGCACCTCAGAAAATGGATTGTTTTTGGGCTTGCCATTATTGCCCATCAAACGAGCCCGTGAAGCTGGATCAAGTCCTAACATTGCCCCAAATGAAGCCAGTTGTTTTGATGCTTCGTTCACTACTGTGACGGCTGGATTTTTAATTCGTCCCATTGCTGTTTCTATGGTGACACCTTTCAAAGCTACTTCTAGCTGGGCTTCGCGAAGATTGTTGTAAGCAATGCAAAACATTTCCACGTTGTGCATATCAGTCAATTTCAGTGTTTTTCGTTCAAGTAACTTTGGAACTATCGATTTCCATATCATGGTGGCGTATTCCATTCTGTCCATGTATTCAGGAACATCGATATCGCAAATCCCATCAAAGTCATTGCTTGGATCTGGCTTCACCCTGGGCTTTCTGCCTGCGCCTGCTACCGCATTTTTCCCACCCATGTCAAGATCCTCAATTTTTAATTTCGCTCACGTAAAAATGTGACTAAGGGGGCGGTCATTTAGGGCAAGGCCCTGAACTTTTTGACTCCCCCCTCCCTCATAGTGGCTTGATATCTATATTGATTCGAGCTTGATACTGGTAATTGGTAGCGTCCTCATCGAGACACCATTCAATCCGCACGACTTCATAACGTTCTTCATTGAATACAACACGGTCACCAATTGATGGAACTTGAGTCAAGGTTCTATATGCAAATGCATTAGTCTGATCAACCAAATAGAAATTAATTGAGAACTTATCACTGATGGTTTGCATTATTTCTTCCCTTCGTTTGCTGTCTTCTCTCTATGGCACGGCGCGCACAATGATTGAAGATTATCTGGGTCGTCTGTTCCGCCGTGTGCTTTAGCCTTGATGTGATCGACATCTGTGGCTTCAGCTATTCGGCCTTTTGCTTTGCATGCAACACAAAGATATTGATCACGCCTCAAGATACGTTCACGCAGCTTACGCCATGCATGGCCATAGCCACGTTCAGTTGTGGAACCTGATCGATCTACACGACGAGTCCAGCCACTGCGCTTTGATGCATGCTCATCACAGTAGCCCTTCTGACTACGTGACTTAACCAAGTTGGGGCAACCCCATTCACGGCATGGTCGACTCATGAACAAACTCCACCGTTACTTTGCCACGCAATAATTGAGTGTATATCTCACCCTTGCGTCGACTCTTCCTGGTTAAACGACGATGCGGCACAAAACAAACTAAACCCTGTTCTTCATTCGCCCACATCACACAATCAATGCGATTGCCATTCACATATACACGTCGAAGACCTTTATCATCTTTTGCACTATGAAACATATCTAATCATCCAAATATCCAGAGCGTTTAGGCTCATCATCATCTTCAGTCAATTGAATCAACAGCTCATTGATCTGTGCGTTCTGCTCGTTGTTGATCTGAATCAGTTGATTGTTCTGTTCTACCAGCTTGACCAGTAAGCCGTTGCAAACACAGTTGCATGCGCCGCCTTGCTCGCTCTGTTTGTTGTTTAATCCACTCACGTCTTTCCTCACATGATTTGCATGTCATCTGGATCACCCACAGTCACTATGATTTCACTCAGCAAATGATCATTAGGCCGATCCACTGTAGATATATTCACAAATGCCAACTCAATATCTGTAATCGCCAAACCGGTTTCAGCCTCAAACAATCGTTTGCGACTAGTTATATCTCGATATAGGTCACGCTTAAATGCATCGAGTCTTGCCTGATCATCTGCATCCACGGCGCTCACCCTGTTTAAGTGATTCTTCAATGTTATTGATTAATCTGTTCTGTTTTTTAATGAGCGCTGTAATTGTATTTAGCTCATCGAAGTTTAGGTCTTGCGGATGAACCTGCTGCAATGCCGTAACATTGGCTTTATACCGGTTAAGGTTTCGCTGTGCTTCGATCACATCCATAAGACACCCCAATAAGAAAAGAAAAACCCCTCAACAGCTGTAACTGTGAGAGGTTTTATGTGCCGTAATAAGTTCGGCAAAGTGGAAACTCTTTATTCCGTTGCTGGGCGTTTCCCTGCTTCTAACACAGGGATATTTGCTTCAGTTGGCACATACACGATCTGACTTATGTTACCTTCACGCAATGCCTCACCAAATGCACCAATGAATTCCTGCTGGCGATATTCTGGATACTCTTGAGCAGCTTTACCCATAACCTTGATTGCCTCAGCACGTAGCTTCGCACTCTCAAGCTCTGCTTTTGCAGTTTCAATAGCAATTTGCTTAGACTGCTGCGCTTTAGATAACTGAGCCTGACCAGCCATACCTTGTTGCCAAACTTTGTATTGCGGCCATGCAAATAAGAAGAATAAGAAGATCACAATTACGAATGCAGCAATCATACCGATCAGCACATTATCTGCATTACCTTTCTGAAACTTATTCATTTTCCACACTCACTTTTTTGATAATAAAAAAGCCCGACCAACTTAATGACCAGGCTTATGTTTTTGATTTAGTATTACTTAATTATTCAGGCTTTGTTTTGCCGCATTTGCGACATTCAACTTCTGCAAATATGTCAGACTCATAATCGAATGCATGAAAGCAGAATAACTTGCGTAGAAATCGAAGCATTACTTTTCTCCATGCAAAAAAAAGCCCACTCCAGTAGTAGTTGGATATGGGCCTATAAACTAATGACCTTGAGAGTGATGAGGTCATTCAGAAACTATAGCTGTTTCTGGATGGCTATTTTGTGCACTATTCAAATAACATTCAGTGGCAGAATATACCAAAATCAAAAATAATGTTAATTAAATCAAATTATTAACTCATCTTAATTTATACCTTATTGAGCATTAAAAAGCCAAATAAATAAACAATTTTCTCACCATATGAAATGTGGGTGGCGGCATTCAACTTACACTTTTGGGTAATAGGAGAAGCACAAAAAAGGCACCTGGAAGGTGCCTTTTTAATTTAATGAATAATTCTATTTAACACATTTTTGTAGTAAAAAAACTTTTCTGTTCAATAAAGTCTGATTTAAAAATTTTTTCAGCAGTCGCCTCAAACTCAGGTCTAATATCTTTGAAAGTAATTCTACCTTTCTTAAACAAATCTTTAATAAACATACATACAGAAACAATAGAACCAAATGCTAATAAGAAAAATGATGATTCAATCATATAGCTTATGCCAATCATTGAAGATTCATTTCTAACTTTTGAAATAAATTCTTTTAAATTAGCATCTTTAGTAAAGAATTTTTCATCAATTTCCTTATCCAATGCAATTCTAAGAGCTTCGTTCTTCTCTACTTCAATAGTCCAAGCTATATATGCACTTAAGGATACATGATCAAGGGTGCTTTCGGTATCTGAGACAACCTCAAGCAATTTTTGTTTCATTATCTTATTGTGCGCAAGTTTTGGATTTGACGAAAAAAATTGATTAATTTCTTTTTTCAAAATCTGTAATTCAACTTGTTTTCGAGATTTAACTGCTGGTTTGAAGCAGAAAAACCAAATCGCCATAATTACAAGTGCGTTTATCGAAAAAATTACCAAATTTTCCATACCAATACCCCTACAAAAGAGAATTCTGTACAATTTATATTAAATCACATTAGGTTATATTTTAGTTGTTACATTTGTGACTCTTTTTTTCTAGTATTACGTTCATACAATCCATAGCTAATACCTAATATACCTACAAGATAGCTAGTTATTTCAGCTAAATTTAGTTTTTCAAAAACAACCGCTAAAGATGCTAAGGCTTCCGGATTTGATTTTGCTATAGCCTCCAAGCTGTTCATTAAAATACTAAACAACCATACAATACCACCCATTACAACAAGTGTTTGTATGATTTTAAAGATCCATTCAGTCTTTTTCGCTTTTGAAACAGCTTCAATTTTCTTTAATTCATACTCATACTTATTCATCTGAAGTGTTGCTTTAACAAAATTAACACATTAGACAACAATACTATCATTAAATCAATAATATAAGTGATTAATAAAAGACATCAAGAATAAAAAAACAAAATTAAGTTCCATTTATCATCATTAGTGAACAATAAAAACGACCTTCCGATGAGCTCTTAAATTTAATTCTTTGGCTTTCGTATATACACTTCAACCTGATCCGTGGCATCGCACAACTTCATATCTTTGGATATCCAAAATCTGTACTCATCGTCACCAATAATATATCTCTGCTTATAGTATTCCGAGGTCTTATTTTCTTCGACTTCCTTTGCATTAAAGAATCGTTTGTCTAACTCAACCACTTGACCTGCTAAGTCGCCACCAATACATACGTTCAATTAAATTGCCTGGTAATTTATGACTGAAACAGAGTACCACTAAATGCAAAAAAGCCCATCGAATGATGAGCCACTTTTCTAAAATAAAGCCCACATTATAGTGGGCTTTGATCATCTACCTCGCTATAGCGGGTGATGTCTTTAACGGAGATCAATCCATTAGTCTTTGTATAGCTACTCTGACTGTTCGATAAATATGCCACGGCAATGAGTAACTAACAAGACAAAATATTACATTTTTCAAATATTTCAGATATTAAAAAACCCGCAACTAAGCAGGTTTTTTGTACAAGTTTGAGTAGCTTGCTTGTACTAAATATATGGAGATCAATCCAAAATGGTCAACTGTATGTAACTACGCCGACCTTAACACAAATATGCCATGTTGCTGCGCGCAATGCAATATAGTTTTACTCAATTATCATTTGACTCTGTAAAATTTTATCCAACTCTATATCTGTTTTTGCACCAAGCTCTTTACGCAATAAATGGACTATTGGACCACTATTAACACTTAATTCATTTATAAGGTCTTTTAGCAAAGGACTTATTGTTTTTGATTTTTCTTTTATGTTTGCTGCAATTTCATTCATCGATTTTATATAACCACCACCTTCCTCTATCTTTTCATCAAAATATCTCTGAATACGAGGAATCTTTTCAATGCCCTCTCCACTAATTTTAATTTTCTCCATCTCCATAGCAGCATCATCAAAAAGATCCATTGCTCTGCGATGTCGCTCATATAATGAGTCTACTTCAGCTTTCTCTTTTATAAGAGGATTGATCTGCTCTTGAATTAAAATAAATTTTGAAATAAATATTTCGAAGAATTTTAATATCTCCCGCTTGGTACTTGTTTCACAAATAAAAGCTGTTTTATCTATAGATTTACTAAATGCCATGACTAATTTTTTTTGATTTACCCAGTTTTTATCAAGATCAGATAAAAGCAATTGAAATCCCATAATCATATCGGAATAGTTTTCTACCAGCTCTAAATAAACGAATTTCCTAGTCTCTGCCAACCTTGCCACCCTTTGTAAATGAAGTGAGGTTAGCCATGATGCAAATACACCAATACCAAGAGCTGCACCACCTATAACCGCTCCCCAAATTGTTCCAAATTTTTGTATTTCAGCTGCCTGAATGGTGGCTTGCGCTGTCAGCATTTCTTCGATCATTGATATAAAAATCCCCTATATTTAAGGGGATAATATCTCACACATTTCCGCAAATTGCTTCAAGCCGACTATCCAACCAGGTCTCAGCAGCTAATAAATACTTATCAATATTACGGCGATCCACCTTTGTGTTACTCGCCAACACAGCGATCGGATACCCCTTCAAATAATGAAACTCAATCCACTGATACAGGTCAGGCCGTGAAAACCTTAACTGAGTCACTAGGTGATCAATAGCCACCAAAGCATCATCATCAAGCACCACCTGAACACCAGATGACTTCACCCCTTCTTTTAAACGCATCAAGCCATATGTAGGCGAGGTATAAGTCAATTCACTTGGATTATAAGAAGCATGACGCGCCCATTTACCCCACTGAGCCAATTCATTTTGCATCATTCGAACTGTTGGTTTTACTTCTACAATTGCGCTCATTTATATTCTTTCCTTAAACCTTCCAAAATCTTTTAAAAACCAACATAGCCGCATCACGTGCATGCTCATTCGTGCGACCGGTCCAGCCGGTCATACGTTTAAAATCATCCGCTTTCATTTTTGTTGCGTTGGCAGCTGGGTGGATCATCTTGAAGTGAATGCCCTGCTCTGTGCACCAGTCTTCCCAGATCTGAGCATCACGCTTAACCGATCCAACGCCTTCTCGTACTCCTGCACCGCTTTTTGCTTGACGAGCATCCATGCTGCCAAACCAGGTGCGTTTTCGTGCATCTTCGATATAGAGAAAAATATTGTCCTTACCATCTGAATTAATGCGGTCCCGTATTTGTTCCATGGCTTGGGTAATAGAGAGCGATTCCACTTGCTCAAGCTCTCCGCCGTTGCCACGATCAATAGCAACGGCGAAGCCTGTATGAACACCAGTATCGATACCGATGAGGATTTTCAAATCACAAACTCCTTGTCACCTTTGCACCAGCACACATAGCCGACCTGAACAGTTAAATTGCGGTACCCAATCCCCTGATCAAAATCAAATAACCGGTCGCCGTGGATATACTTCAATTGCAGGTAAAAAGGTTGGCTCATCAAGAAGGCTTCATACCCTGCACGCTTATCACTCTGCTCAATGACAGTTGCATCGGACATAGCACACATGAACGGCGTTCCATTATCCAATCGACCAAACACGCGACCATCTTCAACACGATCCACTACACCTTCACCAGCGAAGTGGTTACCAGAGAATTCAGTACGGGATTCAGAAACAAAATCGACTTTTACGCGGTCATTTTTGTTCATGCGGCACCACCAAATAAATCTAGAGTCCACTCATCACGAACCGGTTTTGCTTTTGCCTTCTCTTTTGGTTTGTTTTGCTCTACCACTGGTTCCATTGGTGGTGCATATTCAAGCTCTAGTGACTCAGGCTCCGGGAATGCGTTATTAAACTCCTCTTGAGTTGGCACCCAATCAACTAGTTGCCAGAATTGACAACCATGTCTTAATCCTGTGCAAACACGGTCTGCCTCAGCATAGAGATACCAAAAGCTAATATGAGGTGCCTTTTGAGCTGGGTTGAATTGCTTGCAGCGATCCGCTTTCTGCGTTTTGAATGCTTCAACAAAATAAATCTCAAGCTTCTGATCAGCAGCGATTTCAATTTCGTTCTCGCCAATCAAACCAAGCCAAATCTTGAAGTCGATATTTTCTTGTTTATTAAGCCCAGCAAACATGTGGTCAGTAAGCGGTTTTGGATAAGTCGTAATGCCGCTTGAATCCTTATATTCAGAAAGTACACTCACACCCCACCCCCTACGCTTTGCTCAATCAACTGTTTAGCAAGATCAAAAACTTTTTTAGCGGTGCTGAGGTCGGGTGTGAACTCATATACAAGCTTAACTGGACACTCATCATCATCAGTTTCAACAAAATCACACTTTGATAGATGGTTTTCTAAGTACATCTGGAGCTGTTCAAACGCCGGCTCATAATCCCATTCAACATCGTAGCCACCACATTGCCACCAGGAACACCAAATTCCATCCTCAATACTGAAGCTTCCTTCGGTGTAAAACCGTGGATCTAACTGCATAAGTAGATTCATAGCTGTGTGGTTATTCTTTTTAATCTGACGTTTCTTCACACCCCACCCCCTAAACGCTTAAATCCCTTACCAATCTTTGCCACCAATTCAGGCGGGCAAGGCACACCAGAGCGATTACGCTCATCAAATCCAATTGTTTTTGCAGCTTTTGGCTTTACCCACATTTCTTGAACCCGGCCCGCTTCTTTGGCACGGCGCAGGTAATCTTGATAGATATCCTTGAATGCGAAATGAGCTGCTTTTTGTCCTTCCACGTTCAATACGTGGCGAACTTCTTCCAGGGTAACTTTTGCCAATTTAGTAATCGGAGTTGATGGATCTGACTCAAACTGCATTGCTTTTGCCCAAGCCATGTCAGCAGTCCACCAGTCACCGCCTTGTTCACACCATGAACGGAAAGTAGGAAGGTTCTTAGGACACCACTCTTCAGAGTTCATGCGAGTAATTCCACGAGCAATGTCAGCTGGAGTTAGACCATTCAATACCGTGCATGCCAACTGGCGAAGTTCATCATCTGCATATCCAGCGTATTTTTTGTCGAATTCAGCGCCGTACAATTCACTCATGCGATCCAGAACCATGTCAGCTACTTCAACAGGGAAATTCACTGCAAAGGCATTTTTGAATAATTCGATATTGCTCATTGAGTTTGACCTCCCACTGTGCGTATTCCACTTTGATTTGCCACCTGGTTGCCAAAACGACGGCGTTGCGTCTGCAGTTGATCTTGATTTACCGCAGGTTGTGTCTTAGGAAGAAATACACCCTGGTAATTACACATGATTGAGTTTTCCAGGGACTGATTTGCCAATTCACCAAAACTAATCAATTTGTTAATCATCAAACCAACTGCTTTTTCAGTAAGCGGTTTTTTAATGCTGTTACGCATATCAACAAAACCAATCCAAAGTTCACGATTTACATTCGCTGGCAACTCAACTGATTTCGCATCAAAAGCAGCCGGTTTTTCAGAAGAGGGTTTTTTAGATTTCTCCTTACTAATATTTGTTTTTGTATTAGTTGTTTTATAGTTGTTATTGTGGGTCGGATTTTCCGACTGCGTGTTGTCGGTTTTTCCGACTCCCCCAGTCGTTTTATCCGCATGCGTTTTTTCCGCAGTCGGTTTTTCCGACTCCCCATCAGTAACACTTTCAGGTAGCTCATTTAAGGTGTAAAAAGCAGGTTGGTTTTGATATTCAATACGCTTAATCAAGCCAAGCTCGACCAACTTGTCAGCACCACTTAAAACAGCATCTTTCCCATACCCGGTGAACTCAATAAACTGAGAAAGACTGATTGAGTCAGACTCTTTTTGCCATCCACGTGTTTTACGCACAATGAAGATATACATGGCAAGTGAAGAGCCTTTAAGTTTTGCCAGCATCCCTGAATCAACGAGAGCGTTTGGCATTTGGAAAGAATTTGGTATCCATTGACTCATGCTGCTACTCCTTTCTCTAACCACTTCGCAATGCGAGCAATTAACTTTGGAGTGAGTTTTACCTGGGTAAATACTTTTTCACCTGACTCAAATAGTCGCGGTGCAGAGGTCACAACATGAATAAGCTTTTGATCAACTGATTTTTGATAAGCCTGAATTTTTCCATGTTGGTCTCGGTAAACAACCTTGTGGTCAATGAGGTATTGAACCAACTGGTTTTGACCAACCTTGAGGACTTTTGCAGATTCGCGAATACCTAAGACGTTGGTGCAGTCGGCAATGCGATCCAAGCCTTTTGCTTTTGGCTCAAGCACTTGAACTTTTTGCTCAAGCTCAATTACTTTTTCGGTATAACCAAGCAGGGCTTGGCGTAAGAATGCAGGATCATCCAGATTAATAACTGGTTTTTTAAGCGCATCTTCCATTGCGGTCATGCGGTCAAAAACTTGAGCCTGTAATTCGTAGCTGTATGACATGGCCATAAGGCAGGCTTCGCGTTTTGGAAAACGAAAGCATGGGTAGGTTTGACCGTTCTGAGTGTGAACATAGGTGTCAGAAAATTTTCGGCTACCCTCATCACTCAAAACCTTTGGAACTTTTCGCATAAAGTCGCTATGGTTTAATTCCACATAAGGTTTATCAATTGTTGCAACTTCTTTGCGATGTACATTGATGTAGTCAACAAGGTCAAGCGATGACATTGTTACTTGGTTTGTATTGCTGTTTGGTTGTGCTAACATATTCATGTTCATTTCCGTCGCAGGTTTTGAGCAAAAAGGCTTGGCCGTTACAGCGGTTAAGCCTTTCCTGTTTGTAGATTGCATACTCTCCACTCCTGGTTAATTAATTAAATTCAAGAAGCTTTGAACAGCTCAGCTTTAAGTTTCCCTTGTGATTCGACTTCAAACATTGCTTGCGTTCTTAAAGGAATCCCTTGCGTTTCCCATTTCCAAATAGTTACTCGCGTTCTTTTAATCCGCTTTGATAAATCGATGTTGGAGTTAACTCCATAAAATTCCTTTAAATCAGATACATTCATTTAGTTTACTTTAATTGACCATTTTAGTTTATTTAAGTTAACACGTGACAATGAAAGTTTCAATATCCGATGTTAATATTAGTTAACGCTACGTGGTTCATCCATCTTAATGCGTTAACAAATTTATACGAGTAAACCTTTGTGGCGGGTTCAAGCCATAAAACTTAAATACAAGGACTCAATGAGCCTTGTAAAAAAAATAAATCGGAGATCAACTCATGGGCTTTTATTTCGCGGATCGCTTAGTCGACCTGATGAATAGCAGACATATATCTGGTGCAGATATATCGAGATTTTTAAAGGTCAGCAAAGCAGCTGTAACAAAATGGACAAAAGGAGAAAGCATACCCTCTTCAAAATATATACATGACTTAGCAAAATTATTAGATACGTCAGCTGAATATCTTTTATCTGGAAAAGAATCAATTCAAATATCGCAATCTTTAGAAAGTAAAGATTCTTCACATTCGAGAGTGCGATATGGCCCCATAATAAACCTTGTAGAAGTAGGAGAATCTCTACAAATGCATGTAGCAAAAAGTGGTAATAATAAAGAACTTAGCTTGCCTTCTGACTTAGAAGAAATTCCTTTGCCAAAAGGAATTGAGCAAGGATCAGGATTTTGGGTAAAAGAAGTTGGTAATGCCAACCAGCCAAAAATTCCAGCCTCATCACTTGTTGCTATTAATTTAAAACCAAAATCTTACGATCATGGAGATCTGGTTTTAGCAATAATAAATGGCAATGCTGTACTACGTGTTTTATATAAAGACACCTCTGGCGATTATTTAAGACCAATTAATAAAGAGGCTCCATTTACAAGCACTGTAGATTTTATTGAACCTGGCATATGTGAAGTGTACGGTCGAGCTGAAGCAGTAATGAATAACTCTTTAAATTTTGCGGATTAATCCACACAATTTAAAAATCATTTTTAATGTTTACATTTATTAACAAAAAAACCTCCTTAAAAAGGAGGTTTTTTTTCATCAAAATTAACTAAAGTAAACTAATTTTAACTAATCTATTGACTATATGGTTAACTATAATTAACATAAAACTCGTAAACACAAAAAAGCCCAGCAACTTTGGACGGAAACTGGGCCTCATGTAACCACTTGCAAGATTACGAGGCGATTATGACCTACCATCCATCACACAGTCAAACCCCTACGTTTGACACTAACAAAAGTCAAACGACTGCAATCCTTCACCAGGAACCAACGTACGAAGAAATGTACGGCAAGCCCGTGAACATTTTTGCAAACGTTTGTTCATTCCTTTTAATCCTAATCACAGTTCTGTCCTTGTCTTACATGTACCTGCGCAGCTCTGAACGTGAAGTGCAATATCAAACTGAACAGTCTTTGGCACGCCAGGCTGAATACAGCGAGGCTAAATAATCATGCCAAATCATGTAACCAATAAGGTTGAAATTACCTCAGGCAATGCACAAGAAGCCTTATCTTTCATGTGTAGCGATGCCCGTAAGTTTGATTTCAATAACGTTATCCCAATGCCAGAAAGTTTAAATATTGAGTCTGGCACCTTAACGGATGCAGCTTTAGCCTTTTACTTAACTCAAGGTTTAACCAAAGCTATTACCCGGGATCAAATTGAAAAATATTTTAATGACGGGTATTTCAGCAACAAATTCGACGATGCTGATCGCGCAATTAATAGCGCTAAAAGATGTGTGGATAAAGGTCTTTATAGCGCAGATCATCTGCTAGAAATAGGCAAAAAAGTTGTTCTAAACATAGAAACTTATAACTGCCAAACCTGGTATGAATGGTCGCATGAAAACTGGGGAACTAAATGGAATGCATATGACATTGAAGTAACCGATAAATCTGTTGAATTCGATACTGCATGGAAATCCCCAACTCCTGTTTTGGAAGCTTGGATTTCAAAGTTTAAGCTAAATTGCACAGTTAAGGCTTTTGATGAAGGTCACTGTTTTTGGTTCATCAAAACTTATGTGAATGGTGTATTGAGTGATTTCCGTGACTCATTAGATGAGGATCGCGACTCATTGTGTAAGGAACTTAAAAAATACGACCCTTCTAAAGATGAGGAGGATGAATAATGACAACTCTTTTCCCTGCTGAATTTTTTGATGCCAACAAAGGTACGGCGTATCAAAAAGCTCTAGCTCAATTTGAAAAGCCATTGCTTAAAGCAACCATGATCAAGTGTCATGGCAATCAAACCAAAGCTGCCGAAATTCTTGGCTTAAACCGCGGCACCCTGCGCAAAAAATTGGACATGTACGGCATGCTCAATAATCGAGGTGGCTGGTGATGGAAATTCAAATGAAGTATCTGGCAATTGAGCCAGAAGGCACAAAGCAAATTCACTTCCAACTTGCTGGACCATTTGAAACATGGCTTTTAAACGGCGGTTACCAGGCTAAGTTTATTAGACATGTCCCATGCGTACGCTACAGCATGCCAAATAAAGAAACACTGGAAATTGATGGCACTGGAAAGATGAACACTGCAGCACAGAAACGCTACGCGATTTTTCTTAAGCAGTATTTGAAAGTGGGTAAATCGTTAATTGAGTCTTTACGTGCTCAGGCACCAAGAATATTGAAGGTTGCAGCGTGATGATTGGAGCTCAAATCAAACCCGATTACTCGGAAGCTGTTGCAAAATTTGTAGCGAATGGTGGCCAGATTAAGCCGGCTGTAAATACCAATAAAGCTGAGTTTAATTACTGCAATGCAGATACTGTTTTGCAAAGTGCTGAGCG
>NZ_JBIQOB010000030.1:0-31655 GCF_044130285.1 Acinetobacter sp. BSP-28 | reverse complement strand
TCCTTGTCAGACATAGTGATCAGCATCTCGATTCATATCCAGTCCATGATGTTGATGCGCATCATAGACCAGACATTTTTATTGGTGAGAATACAGACACTTTAAATGGTTTCTAACATTTTTATTTCGCATAACGTGTATTATGTTAATTTTAGGAAAGCTTAAGGATAAAATGACAGAAAAGAATCGCATCGAAATTGGTACAAAAGAATTTTCTTTTACTATTCTTAATATCAATCCTCAAAAGAACCTTGTATCTCTCACAATGAATATTAATGGAATTTCATTTGGGACATTAGATTCACCAACATATATGCCTAGTTTTATTGGAGATTTGAGAAAATTACTGCAATCATCTTCCCACAAAAACTATAATCTAACTACAGAAAACTTTTTAGAAAATCTCTGCATAAATCATGATCTTGGTGACTATTACCACTTAACTTTAGAAGAAACTTTTGACGATTTTTCAAAGATTGGCGTAAGAAATCAAGAATCCATTTTTTTCTTATTTAAGTTGCATGAAAATCCATTTTTTACATATCCAAACTTAAGTGAAAATATTATATATGCTGAACATGTAACAATTAATTCAGTTGAATATGCTCTAAAAAAGTTAATGGATTATCTAGAAACACTTCCCTAAAACTGCACGTATTTAACATAATGGGCATTATACAAAATGCATTTTTAATATTAATTTAAGATCAGTATCTGATATTAACTAATACCCTCTGGAACGATCTCGTTCACCCAACTTAGAAAAAAGTCGGTTTTTTTATGGGCATTTTTGATACTTTTTGTCAATAAATACGATTAATTTTTAATCAAAATGAAATTTTTCAATATTTCTGGTCTTTCCGATGCAAAAGTTATACCTAATTTCTGTGGATAAATGCGGGTGATTTTTAATCGGCTTTGTACATATTTGCTCACATGAATTTAAGGTTATAGCTTCTGTTCAGAATACTGGAAATTTCATATGATGAGTTCAACAAGAACAGGAAGTTCTGCAAAAAATAACAATAGACAAGCACAAGGACCGTCAGGTACGACAGGAGTTATACCGAGCTAACCCATACGAAAAAGCCCGACAGGATGTCGGGCTTTTTTATTGTGGTTTAATTACACGGTAATGCAGTGCAGCTCATCTTAACGGTCTTCCAGATGGCAAACATAATCGATAATGTCATCTGTGATGATTGTAAATTGGGTCTTTTTAGGAACATAAAAAGATTCACCCGCATAATAGGTTTGGCTCTGTGGATTGTTGCCAATTTGAACCAGACATTTGCCTGAAACGATTTCTATACGCTCAGCAACTAGGGTTTCAAAAACAAGAGGATGTTCTGTGGGAAGAATCACACCTATTGTTTTTTTGGTTCCATCTTTCAACTTAATCACATGACTGACTGAACACCCATCAAAATGGACATTGGATTTTTTTGTGACAGAAACAAAATTGAACTGGGTAGACATACCTTGCTCCTTAATTATTTGTTTGTTGGTTTTTTTGTTTATGCTTATTTTTATTTTTATTTTTATTTTTATTTTTATTAAGCATACGAATGAATATTTTTATATGATTTGATCATCGTATTGGACAAATTGTACAAGAATGAAAGTGTCATACGGCGCTATAAAAGCTTATTTATACCCATAAAATTTTAGACAAGTGTTGTAAGTTAAAACTTACAAAAAAACAGGTCGATTTCTGATATTTTGGGGTCAATTATCTTGAAGGATAAAAGCTCTTTAAAAACAGATTTTTGTAGACGAATAAAATATAGCTTAATAAAACAATCAAATTTACAGAAGAAATATCAAGCCTACTCATTGAGGTGAAATAGCAATATATTCGAAGTTAAAAGGGTGAGTATGAATAAACAATGCCTCAGCTAATCGATCAACCTAAAAACAAAAATATTGATGGAATGATACAAACAGCGAAGTCCACTTTATTGTACTGATGAAATATAAATGCTTAAAAAAGCAACCAGATTTATCTTTGAAATGAATAGGAATCTGTCGAAGATAGAAAAACTGTTATCAGACACATTAAAAAAATGATGAACTGGACTGATCTGTTGCAACATTATGGTTATTTTGCCATTTTTATCGGTACCTTCTTTGAAGGTGAAACTGTCCTGATCCTCGGTGCCTATGCTGTGCATCAGCATATTTTCCATTTTTGGCTGCTCATTATGGTCGCGATGGTGGGTGGTTTTATTGGAGATCAATTTTACTATCAAATAGGCATGCGTTATGGTCAGAAAATCATACAAAGCAAGCCGCAACTGGCGCAAAAATTTGCTCAGGCCAGCAGAGTAATTGACAATTATCCCGTTCTGACCATTTTATTGATGCGATTTGCGTGGGGACTTAGAACCATTTTACCCATCTCGATCGGAATTAAAGCTTATCCAGTGGGGAAATATATCCTGATTAATCTGCTTGCCTGTTTTATCTGGGCCTTTGTAATTGTCAGTGTGGGGCTGCAGATTAGTCACTGGTTACATGTATTGTGGGAAAAAATATTACCGTATCATCATGATCTTTATATCGTTCTTTCCGTTGTGGCCTGTATTGTACTGGCTAGGATTATTTATGCACTGCTTATTCAGTATAAACATTCGGCTTAAATAGACATAAAAAAGCCCACCTTAAAGTGAGCTTTAATGATGAATCTTTCAATTAAATATAGTAACTGGTCTTGGTCATCAGTTTGGAAATTGCCGTCATGGTAATACGTACCGGGACAGGTAAATCTACACCACCTGCATTCAGTGCAGTATCTCGATGGTGCAACTCATCTTCATTCATTTGCACCAATATTTTACGTGAACGTTCATCTTGTTCAGGCAGTTGGCTGATGTGATGCTGTAAATGCAGACTAACTTGACGTTCAGTTTCAGCAACAAAACCAAGGCTATATTTATCACCAGCAATACCAGCGATAGCACCCATCCCAAAAGACAGGCCATACCAAACCGGATTGAGCAAACTGGTATGGCTATCCAGCTCTTTTAAGCGGTCTTCACACCAAGCCAAATGATCTTGTTCTTCAATCGCAGCTTGTTCCATTTCACGGCGTACATTGGGGAGTTTTGCAGTTAGTGCCTGACCATGATAAAGCGCTTGTGCGCATACTTCACCACTATGATTGACCCGCATCAAACCGGCAACATGGCGTGCTTCACTGACACCAAGTTGAGTTTCAACAGCACTACCCGGATTTTCACGATGTGCAGAGGTTGTTCCCGGAACCAAACTGCGTAGTGCCTGGTCAAATGAATGAATAAATTTGTCGATACCGGTATATTGGCGCATAAAATTAATCCTCTAAAGCATCTTGTTGCTGTGCTGCAAGCATGGGCTTGAGTCTAAACAAGAGCCATGTAGTGAAAATAGCGCTTAGAATCGCTGTAATACTAAAAAGTATTTTAATATCAATCTTAAATATACTTAAGATGATAATGGAGAATATTGCAGAGGATACCATGAATACGGCATTAAGAATGTTGTTTGCGGCAACCACACGGGCACGATGTGATTGTGGCGAAAAGGCCTGCATCATGGCGTATAGAGGGACGATATAAAAACCGCCACTAATGCCGAGCAATGTCACAGCAAGCATGACATGATAATAACTCCCGCCTTGGGTAAATACATCTTTTAGACCGAGCATGTCACCTGTACGTTCAGGAACAAAAGCCAGACTGGCTGCCAAATATAGAGCAAAGAGGGTTAGGCCAATTGCACCAATAGGAACCATCTTCAAATTGACTTCTGTACCGCCAATTCTGCGGCACAATAATGAACCTACGCCAATTCCGACCGAGAAAAAGGTCAACAGTAAGCTGACCACGTTTTCAGAGGCATGCAGGTTTTGTTGAGTAAGCTGCGGAATTTGAGTGAGATAGGTCGCTCCATAAAACCAGTACCAGGAATTGCCCAATAAAATGAGAAATACGATTGGTAAACTTTTGGCATAGCCTATAGTTTGAAAGCTGGTTCTAAAAAAGTTCCAGTCAATTTTTACATCAGGTGCAGTTACTTTTTGCTCTAATACAAAACGACTGGAAAAATATCCCAGTAAGGCAATGGTCACAACCGTTAAGCTAATCCACAACAGATTGCCGTCTGAAGCGGAAATCACGGCACCGCCTAAAATCATCCCCACTAGAATGGCAATCGAGGTGCCCGACTGAAATAAGGCATTTCCCGACATCAGTTCATTGGGCTTTAAAATTTCTGGCAAAATGGCATATTTGATTGGACCGAAGAAGGTCGAGTGAGTGCCCATTAAAAATAAAGCCAATAATAAAAGCCATAAATGACCGAGCAAAAAGCCAGCAGACCCAATCAGCATAATCACAATTTCAAGAATCTTGATTCCGCGAACCAGTTGTGAGCGCTCGTATTTATCGGCAATCTGTCCGGCTGTGGCAGAGAAGATGAAATAGGGTAAAATAAACAATAAGGCCGCAAGGTTATTGAGAGTGCTTACACTGGCAGTTTGCTGATTAATCCAACCATAGGTAATGACCAGTAACAAGGCTTGTTTATAGACGTTGTCATTCAGTGCCCCGAAAAATTGAGTGACAAACATCGGCAAAAACCGGCGTGTACCTAAGAGATGTTCATTTTTTTCCATGGTTTGTGGACTTCATTAAGTTTTATTAAGAAATGTGAGCATTTGGTAAAACACTATAAAAATCATGTATGATGTTTTCAACCTATACTTTTTGGAAAATTCCAATAGATTTGAGTTTGTTAGCGAGCTTTCATTGGGCATTTCCATTACAAATATTATATGAGTTTAGAGTTTTTTATGCTTTCAAAACTGAATTTTAAAAAGTCGACACTTACTTTAAGTGTCAATTCCATTTTACAGTGGAACAATGAGCATAAACGATTCGGCCTCAGTATTTTATTCATGTTACTGGCTCAACAGAGTTTTGCACAAGTTACTCAGCCAAATAGCCCATTCACTGAAGCAGAATTTCAACAGGAACTCAAGAATGAAGCTGTTAAGCAGGGTATGGGCAGCAATGCAGAGCTGGAAAAACTAGAAAACATTCAACAAAGCCCGACTGAACCTGATAGCTTGCAAATGCTGGAGCAGCAAGAGCAGGCAACACAGCCTCTGGAAGAATTCAAGCCGATTGAATTTGAGGATCTGGAAGAATTGCCGATTACACCTGTCAGCGCAGAAATGGCAAATGAAATTTTTCGTGTGGCTGAAGAGGCGAAACAGGAAGCTCAACAATACCGTGCGGGTCAGGGTACTGAAGCGGTAGTTTCTGATGCAACGCAACAGGAACTGGTTGAAATCAATCAGGCACCGGTAAATATTGATCAGCTGATGTCGAATATTCAGGCAGATAGCCAGATTGTGGTCGAAGCTAATGAAGCGGGTAAAACCTTACCTGAACTGGCGCCGACTGACGAAATTGAAGAGCCCAACTTCTTTAAACGCTGGTTATATAAAATACGTCCGCCGCGTCAGTTCAATACTGCCAAGCTGGATCGTATCAGTGCCGATGTGATTATTGTCCCTACATCAAACACTAGCGACGTTTCAGCTAAAGCGTATGCTCAGGCAACGGAAAATCTGAAAGAAAATCTCAGGGCTAAACTTTCCAGTTTCACGAAGGAATCATTTAGTGATTTCCCTTCTGCATTGCCACAACTGAGAACATTGTCGAATCAAGCAGCGCAGGCTATGGGTTTTTATAATGCCGAATTTAAATTCGAGAAACTCAGTGAAAGTCGTGTTCGGGTCAGAGTTACTGCAAATGCACCGGTACAAATCAAAGAACAGAATATTGAATTTAGTGGTGCAGGGGAAAATCAGCCCCAGTTCCAGGTGATCCGGCTTTTACCTGAACAGGAAGTGGGTGACATTTTCAATCACGGTTTATACGAAAAAACTAAAACCCGCATTAGCGATGCAGCCTCCAATAACGGTTACTTTGACAGCTATTGGCGTCTGCATGATGTAAAAGTAGCCCAGCCGCAAAATACTGCCGATGTGAATCTGCGTTATGAAACAGGCGAACGCTATAAGTTAGGTCCGGTCGAATTCCGCATGAGTGATCCATCGCAGCCATTCCCGATTGACATAGATGTCTTGCAAAGCATGGTTTCCTGGGAAGAGGGTGCCGATTATACTTTCTGGCGGGTTAATGGCCTAGCCAATAACCTGACCAACTCGCGTTATTTTAACTACACCCTGGTGGATGCAATCCACCCGGATCCAATTGAAAAAGGGCTGGAACTGCCACCAGATATTCAGGCTTTGGTCGATCAGCAAAAAATATCTGAAAGTGAAGCGACGGTTCAGGATACAAAACGGGTCGCTTCCGCCAAAGAAGTGACGCAATCGGTCGTGGATGAAACCCAGTTTGCCGGTAAAGGTGAAACTGAAGGTAACGAAAATCTGCGTCAAATGCGTGCACAGCAGGAAACTAAAGAATCGGAAGAAGATCGTTTAAAAGTTCAGGCACGTGTAGACAAGAAGATTCCGGTGATCGTGACTTTAAATGCCGACCGTTTAAATAGTGCAGAGTTGGGTGCTGGTTATGGTTCAGATACAGGAGCACGATTACGTGGTCAGTACCGCCGTGCCATTGTTAACCGCCGTGGACATTCCTTTGATGCCAACATGGAAGTTTCTCAAATTCGCCAGTCTATAGATGGGCGTTATAATATTCCCTATCATCATCCCATCAATGACTACATCAGTATTGTTGGTGGTTATGAGCGTGAAGAACGTGATGATGTGGCACAGGGTAACAACCTGATGATTGAATCTGCGGTGGCCGGTGTTGACAGAATTATTAAAAGACCGCGTGGTAGCTGGCAACATACTTTTGGTCTACGTTATCGTTTAGACCAGATTTCCCAAGAAGGGATTATTGATGCGAATGAAATTCCGGATGCCTTTATTGCCAATTCGAATGACCAGCAGCAATCTTTATTGGTTGGTTATGAAGCATCACGTACCACCAGTGATAAACGTGTCAATCCGGGTAAAGGCTTTAAGCAGACCTATAAAGTAGAACTTGGCAGTGAATCATTATTGTCCGATGCCGATATGGCCATTCTAAATGCAGGCTGGCGTTTTATTTATTCATTAGGTGAAAATGATAATCATCAGTTTATCGGGCGTGGTGATTTAGGTTATATCTTGACTCAAGACTTTAGCAAGGTGCCTTATAACCTGCGTTACTTTACCGGTGGTGACCAGACAGTACGCGGTTTCGACTATAAAAGTTTATCGCCAGAAGAAAATGGATTTAAAATCGGTGGTCAGGCCTTGGCTGTCGGATCTCTTGAATACAATTATCAATTTAAAGAAGGCTGGCGTGCAGCCATTTTTAGTGATGTTGGTAATGCTTACGATAAAGATTTCAATACGCCTACTGCATATAGTGTGGGCTTTGGGCTTCGCTGGGCATCGCCAATTGGCCCGATTCGTGTAGATGTGGCTTCAGGTATTTCTGATGACAATCATCCAATTCGTCTGCATTTCTTTATTGGTTCACAATTATAAATCCTAGTTTTTAGAGAGTATTATGGCTGAAGTAGAACAGCAACCAGAGACGGAAACACCTAGACCGAAAAAGCGTCGGATTTTAAGGAGTGTGCTGTTCACACTGCTTATCGTGTTTGTCTTGCTGATTGCTTCTTTCGCCGTGATGTTTAGTACCGATAAAGGCAGCAAATTCTTACTGGACCGTGTTTTAGAGCGTCAGCAAATTATTCATTATGAATATGAAGGCGGCAATCTGTTAAGCGGCATTATCCTCAAAAACATTTTAGTCACGCTAAAACCTGTTGACGTTAAAATTGACCGTGCCGATGTTACCCTGGGCTGGCGTGCCATCCTTAAAAAAGAAATTCATCTGAATCGTGCCGATGTGCGCAATCTGCAAATTATTACCAAACATCCACCGAGTGATAAACCGTTTAAATTTAATGAAATCCGTTTGCCCTTCATTTTGCGTCTAGACACGGCAGATGTCGATCATCTGCTCATTAAAACCGCTTCGGCAAGTGTCAAGTTTCACGATATACACCTGAATGAAGCACTCTGGTCAGGTACTGAATTGAAGTTTGAAGATTCCCGGATGGATATGGGCTACCTTTCGGTGAAAAATGCCACGGGGAACATGAAGTTTGAAGGGAAATATCCTTTAAATGCCGTGGGTGATCTAAATCTGCCCTCATTAAACAAAAGCCTGAATATTCATGATATTAAAGTTGTGGCAACAGGATCTTTAGACACTATTCAGGCAGGCGTGGCGACCAATACCCCGGACTTGTTGACCGGTTGGGTGGTACTGCATCCGGTACGTAAACATGTGCCAATGTTTGGTGAGTTAAAGTTTAAAAAATACCATTGGCCATTGCTGACAGAACAAAAGCTATATACCAAGAATGGCGTGGCCAAATTTAATGGTGATATTCAGCGTTTAAATATTGACGCGATCACTGATTTAAGCGGCAAAAATATCCCGCAAGGTCAATATAGCGGTAGCATGCATACCGACTTGGTGCATCAGCTCGACATCAGCAATTTAAATGGCCAGCTCATGAATGGCGCCGTAAATGTTGCAGGTGTGGTGAGCTGGAAAGATCATGTCTCTTGGGATATGAATGGCCGTGTCGATAAAATCAATCCCAAAGACAAACTGATTCCACAAATCATTCAGGATTTCTTGCCGCCAAGCCTGGATGCCAAAATTGCCTCTAAAGGTCGTTTGCAAGATGGCTTACATTTAACCGCATTGGTGGATTTTGACCGCTACGAAACATGGAACTTGAAACTCGATCAGGCTGAGCAAAAAGGCAAAAAACCAAATCCGATGCTGCTGAATGTGGCCTGGCAAAATATTGATCGCGCCGTGCCTTATGTAGGCTGGTTAAGCAGTAAATCGGGCGACGTAAAATTGGCGTTGGTTGAAGGCAAGCAGGATATTCATGTCGCCACGGCGGTGACCAAAAATGATAAGGGCTGGTTGCCTGAAGGTCTGTATACCGCTCAGCTTAATTTCAAAAATAATGATTTAAATATCCCAAGTTTTAGTTATGTGGCGGGTAAAGGCAGTTTAACTGGTAGTGCAAAAGTAGATTTGCCGACCAAAAAGCGTCAATTGAAATGGAATGCCATTCTCAATGCCAAAGATTTTAATCCGCAAACAGTTACAGATGCTGCACCGGTGAATTTGCTTAATGGGCAGGTGAAAGCCAATGGTTTTGCCAAACCGAATCAGCAGATTATCCATCTGAATGCGATTAATTTAACCGGGCGTCTGGCGCAGCAAAATAATAATGAAACGGTACGTTTAACCGGTCGTAGTACGGCAGCTATTTTGTTTAATGATCAAAAAGCGGGTGGCGCGTTTAAAAGTTTTGCCGTCAATTATGATGGGGCACTCAATGCCAGTCAGATTCCCGCCAGCGAAGGTATGCTCAAGTTTAAGATCTCCGGAACACCCGAACTGATTAAAGTGGATGAACTGAAACATTCAGGCATCGCCGGAAAAATTTATGCCAGTGGTCTGGTTCATCTTGAAAATGGTTTGGGCTGGAATATCAATGCATCCCTGGTGCGTTTTAAACCGCATTATTTTGTCTCGTTTGTGCGCGGTGAATTATCTGGTAGCGTGAAAACTGAAGGAGTTTGGTCTGATAGCTTAAAACGTATTAATATCCAGAAACTGAATCTAGCCGGTATGATCAACAACAAACCTGTTCGCGGAACAGGTAATCTGGCTATGGTGATCGATTCCAAACAAAAAGGTTTCTTGCCTCAGCAATTTGAAGCAAATAACCTCTATCTTTCTTATGCAAAAAATCAGCTTCAAGCCACAGGGAATGCCCAGAACTTAAGACTGAAAATCAATGCACCAGCCTTGTATGAAATTTACAGTGGACTTCGTGGCCGTGCTTATGGCTATTTAAATGTGCAATCACAACCACGTTTGCAAGCGACTGCCAATCTGGCTGTAGATGATTTTGGTTTTAATCAGTTATTCAGTGTTAAAAAATTACGTGTACAAGGGGAGCTGCCGACTTCTGAATCGACCCCGACCTTGATGACTGCGAAAATGGAAAACTTGCGCAGTGGTACGCGTGAGATTCAGCAGGGGGAAATTTCACTGGCTGGAACGCGTAAAGCGCATATATTGAGAGTACAGGCACAAAACAGACTGTCTAAATTTTATGTGCAACTGGCAGGTGGTTTTAATGCACAGAATGACTGGTTGGGACAAATCCAGAAGGGTGATTTTGACTCCTTGCGCGCACGTTTGGTACAACGCCAAAATGCATCTGTGATTTACAGTTCGGTCAAATCTGAATTATTTATCGGAGCACATTGCTGGTCGAGTCAGCAAAGCCAGTTGTGTTTTGATCAACCGATACGGGTCAGCAAAACCAGAGGCAATGTTTCGTTCATTACCCAAAATGTCGATTTAAATGACTTTGCTGCCTTTATGCCAGAAGGTCTGGAAATTACCGGTAAGGTCAATGGCTATACCAAAGCAGCCTGGGCACAAGGCAGCAAGCCAAAAATTGATGCCAGACTGGTTAGCCGTAATGGCGTGATTGGGCTGGCAGCTGAAGATCCACAAGATATAGGATCTACACTTAAATATAATGAAATTGCTGTGGTGGCAAAAAGTATTGCTGCGGGTTTACAGGTTCGTTTAGATGTTAAAACTCCTGAAATTGGTACTGGTTATGCCAATGTCATTATCGACCCTTATAAAGACAGGATGCCGATGCGCGGTGAGATTGCCTTCGATCAGGTACAACTGAAAGTCTTTAAACCGTTTATTCAGGATGTCCGTTCTCTGGCTGGCAACTTATCTTTTGCTGGAAAAATTAGCGGTACTTTAACGCAGCCTTTATTGAACGGTGAAATGCGCCTGAAAGATGGTGCGATCAGCATGATTTCCTTGCCGGTGAATTTAACCAATATTCAAGTCTATTCTTCTATTCGCCAAGATCACGCCACCATTAACGGTGCATTTAATAGTGGTCAAGGTGCTGGTGCATTGACCGGCAGTGTAAACTGGGAAGATGATCCTCGCATTCAGTTGCGTTTAAAAGGTGAAAACCTGCTTATGCGTCAGGCACCGTTAATAACCGCCGTGGTTACGCCGGATTTGTCTTTAGATGTGTTGCCATTTAAGAAAAAACTGACCTTAAGCGGTAAGGTGGATGTGCCGCGTGCCTTAATTTCGATGCCTGAAGCTTCCGCGCCAGTGGTCAATGTATCTTCAGATGTACGTATTGTGCATGAAGGACAAGACCAGCTGGCCATATTAAGGGCAGCCCGACCTTGGGATATCCGTGCCGATGTCATGGTGAATTTAGGTAGTCAGGTGATTTTCCAGGGCTTTGATAGTCGTATTCCACTGGCCGGACGGTTGTATCTTTCACAACGTGGACTTGAAACCGCCATGCGTGCTAATGGTGCAATTGGGGTCAGTCAACGGGTAAAAATTGAAGCGTATGGACAAAGCCTGGATTTGAATCGTGCGATTGCACGTTTTAACGGTCCTTTATATAACCCCACCTTGGATATCGATGCCAATAAGACAGTACAAGGTAGCCTGGTTGGGGTGCGTGTAACAGGTACAGCAACCAGTCCGAATATTCAGGTCTATAACGATGCAGGTTTATCTGAACAGGAAGCTTTAAATGCCATTATCACCGGTCGTATTAATGAAGGGGCTAGTGGTATTAGTCAGGAAGCGGGCTTTAAATCCGATGTCAACAATACCATTGCTGCTGCCGGAATCAGTATGGGCTTAGGCGGTACACGCGCGCTGACCAACCAGATTGGACGTACTTTTGGTCTGAGTGGTCTGGCGCTGGATGCACAGGGAATGGGAGATGATACTCAGGTCAGTGTGACAGGTTATATTACACCGGATCTGTTCATCCGTTATGGTGTAGGGGTGTTTACACCGGTGAATAAATTGACCTTGCGTTATCAAATGAATAAACGTTTATATCTGGAAGCGAGTCAATCACTCGAACGTGCGATCGACGTATTCTATAACTGGCGCTTCTAATGGCTTTAGAGTATATATTTTCAACTATTTGTTATATATAAATTTTATCAAGATCGGTTTACATTGCTTTTAGCAGTGTAGACTATAGGTAGACTGTTGCGTCATTTTGGACTTAAAGACAAGTGAAGCATTTGTGGTTTTAGCCACAACCAAATATCTCATAATGAGTTACACAAATAAGGATAGTTCACTATTGAATAACACTGTCGAATGTTTGAGCATGATATTTTATTGATCAAATAAGTGATGGATCGCCATGATAGATGAAGAAAAGCCTTTAGATTTTGATGACGATGATGAGCCTCAAGATTTCGAAGATGAAGAATTTATCGACGATAAGAAAGAAGACGAGATGTACAACGCTATTACTAAAGATGGCTCAAGTGTTGACCCTGCAGATGATGGAACTCGTCATATTCGACCTGAAGATGGGGCTCCGATAGAAGTTGAAGAGTGAAGAATAGCCCAATTCAATATTGGGCTATTTATTGCCTATGATTTGGACATAAATGAAACCACATTTCTAATTTACTCCCATTCTGACCCCGGCAATGAATTAGCAACATGCAGCATTGAAACTAAAATAAATGAACTGGTAGGTTAGTTGTTGAGCAAAATTCCATAATATAAAAAATCAGTGTTTTATAAAGCCAAAAAAAAAGCGAGAGTTTAACTCTCGCTTTTTTTAAATCCTGCTTGCAGTAGGCAAGCGTGATTTTAAAATTATAGTGCTACGATGTTTACAGCATTTGGGCCTTTTTGACCTTGAGCGATGCTGAATTCAACTTGTTGGCCTTCAGCCAATGTTTTGAAGCCATTGCCAGTGATTTCGCTGAAATGAGCGAAAACGTCAGGACCATTTTCTTGTTGAATAAAACCAAAACCTTTAGTTTCGTTAAACCACTTAACAGTACCTTTTACAGTATTAGACATAATAAAATCCTTAAAAAATATTTTTTAGCTTATTGAAAAGCAAGATAATTTAACTTGAAAAGAAGAATGGAACTTTAAATCTGAAAAACGAAGGATTATGACTAAAACTGCGAAATACAAAAAGATTTACCAGAACAAACTATTTTTCTAGTCGCCTTTAAGCATACAGTTATGTTTGAGCTTATGCAAATAAATAGCTTACCTATCGCTGTTTTTTATAGCTGAAATTTGTAACTTACTCTTTCTATTAAGTGTCACTCATGATTTAAAAGTTGGTGACTTAAAAATAAATAGATGCAATTCAAAGTCTTTTTTAAACATCTTAACTTAAAATTGAGTATATCTTTTTATGCTCTTCATTTTAGTCCGTTCATGATTTTTTGAATATCTTGCCCCTATAGTTTCGTATTTTTCTTAACTTTGATTATGATAGGGCGCAACAGGAGAACATTGATGAAAAAGTTATTCACTTTGATGGCATTGGTTGCTTTAGTGGGCTGTGCTGAAAAGAAGCCGCTAACACCTGAAGAGCAGTGGAAAGGTTATTGTACAAGTATGGGTAATGCTGCAAACAACATTATGTACGATCGTCAAAATACCATTACCAAAGAGGCTGCTATAGAGCACGCCAACAAGATTGAAGATGAAATCACCAAAACCTTTATTTTGGATATTATTGAACAGGTTTATGCATTTCCATTGGAAGAGATAAATAAAGATCCGGAAGCAAGCCGTAATCAGTTCAAGCAGAAAATTACTGAAAAATGTATTGCGACACCGCATGACAAAATGCCGAATTACAAACCGTTCTAGAGAACGGTTTTTTTATGTGGATTATTCATAAAATAGCCTAAGCAAATTAAAAAATAAATTGTGACATTTGCTTAATCAAAAATATAGAAAAGCTTATCTTGTTACTGAATAATGAAATCAAGAACGATAACGATAGGAGCAGTAATATGGATGTGATCGGCTACTTACATCATGAGGATTTGCTCTTGGAAGATGAGCATGGTGTTGCAATCATTGGTGGCGGAAATTATGTGCTTAGCGTAGGCGATAAAGTATTTCTACGTAGAAAATTAGAAGGTAATCATCATTCACGATATTTAATCGAAATTTCATTTGCCAGCAATCAGTATCAAGGCTTATTTGAAGATGAATGTGCTCTCAAATTTACCGGGAATCGCGCAGAATTAGCTCAATATTTAACTGCAACCACTGTCCACTAAGGTTGAATATTTTTATAGAAGCAAAAAAGGCAACATAGGGTTGTCTTTTTTATATTTAATGTTCCATTAAAAGTGACTTTTTCATCATCAAAAAGCTTTAAAAGTGAAGGATTTGCTTATTGTGTAATCGATATGGGCATCATTTAGCTACAAAATAATGGGCATCACAAAGAAACACTGTACTTGCATTAACTTTTAACTGGAATTTTAGTAAAATTTAGCAGTCCATATTATTTGCGAAGCTTTGAATAAGCTGGAATTCGTAAATAATTTTTTAAAAAAGAGGAATAACACCGTGCTAGAAGCTTACCGCCAACACGTTGAAGAACGTGCCGCACTCGGAGTCCCACCGAAGCCACTTGACGATGCTCAAACAGCTGACTTGGTTGAGCTATTAAAAAACCCACCAGCTGGAGAAGAAGCATTTTTAGTTGATTTGCTTGAAAACCGTGTTCCTGCAGGTGTTGACCAAGCTGCTTATGTTAAAGCTGCTTTCTTGGCTGCTGTGGCAAAAGGTGAAGCAACTTCTCCACTAGTTTCAAAAGAACGTGCGGTTTACTTACTAGGTACTATGCTTGGTGGTTATAACGTAGCACCTTTAGTTACTTTACTTGACGATGCTGAGCTTGCAGAACTTGCTGCTGAAGCATTGAAAAAAACATTGTTAGTATTTGATGCATTCCATGACGTAGCTGATAAAGCAAAAGCGGGCAATGCCAATGCACAAGCTGTTCTTCAATCTTGGGCTGATGCTGAATGGTTCACTAGCCGTAAAGATGTTCCTGAAGAAATCAAATTAACTGTATTCAAAGTTACTGGTGAAACTAACACTGATGACTTGTCTCCAGCTCAAGACGCTTGGAGCCGTCCAGACATCCCATTACATGCAAATGCGATGTTGAAAAACGTACGTGACGGTATCAACCCAGAAGTTCCTGGTGAAGTTGGTCCATTAAACCAAATCAAAGAACTCATCGCGAAAGGCAACCAAGTTGCTTACGTTGGTGACGTTGTTGGTACAGGTTCTTCTCGTAAATCTGCAACTAACTCTGTACTTTGGTTCTTCGGTGATGACATCGCTCACATCCCGAACAAAAAAGACGGTGGTTACTGCCTAGGTTCTAAAATCGCTCCGATTTTCTTCAACACTATGGAAGATGCTGGTGCGTTACCGATCGAGATCGACGTTGCTAACATGAACATGGGCGACGAAATCGTTCTTAACATCGATCATGCTGCTGCAAAAGTAACTGCTTCTAAAAATGGCGAGCAAATCGCTGAAGCTGAACTTAAAACTCCAGTGCTTCTAGACGAAGTACGTGCTGGTGGCCGTATCAACCTGATCGTTGGTCGTGGTTTGACTGCTAAAGCGCGTGAAGCTTTAGGTCTTGCACCTTCAACTTTATTCCGTACTCCAGTTCAACCTGAGAATACTGGTAAAGGCTTCACTCAAGCTCAAAAAATGGTAGGTCGCGCTTGTGGTCTTCCAGAAGGTCAAGGTGTTCGTCCAGGTACTTACTGCGAACCTAAAATGACGACTGTTGGTTCTCAAGATACAACTGGTCCGATGACTCGTGACGAATTGAAAGACTTGGCTTGCCTAGGCTTCTCTGCTGACCTAGTAATGCAATCTTTCTGTCACACAGCTGCATATCCAAAACCAGTTGACGTTCAAATGCAACACACGCTTCCTGATTTCATCATGAACCGTGGCGGTGTATCTTTACGCCCAGGTGACGGTATTATTCACTCTTGGTTAAACCGTATGCTTCTTCCAGATACAGTTGGTACTGGTGGTGACTCACATACTCGTTTCCCAATTGGTATTTCATTCCCAGCGGGTTCTGGCCTTGTAGCATTCGCTGCAGCTACTGGTGTTATGCCACTAGACATGCCTGAATCTGTACTTGTTAAGTTCAAAGGTAAAATGCAACCTGGTATCACTCTACGTGACCTAGTACATGCAATTCCTTACTATGCAATCCAAGCTGGTGACTTAACTGTAGAGAAAAAAGGTAAGAAAAACATTTTCTCTGGTCGTATCTTAGAAATCGACTTAACAGAAATGGAAACTGACCTTACTGTTGAGCAAGCATTCGAACTTTCTGATGCTTCTGCTGAACGTTCTGCTGCTGGTTGTTCAATCACTCTTTCTGAAGAGAAAGTTGCTGAATACCTCCGTTCTAACATCACTATGTTGAAATGGATGATTTCTCAAGGTTATGGCGATGCGCGTACTATGGCTCGTCGTGTTGAGAACATGGAAAAATGGTTGGCTAATCCATCACTTCTTAAAGCTGATGCAGACGCTGAATACACTAAAGTGTATGAAATCGACCTTGCTGACATTAAAGAACCTGTTCTTTGCTGCCCGAATGACCCAGATGATGCGAAACTTCTTTCTGACGTTCAAGGCGTTAAGATTGACGAAGTATTCGTCGGTTCATGTATGACTAACATCGGTCACTTCCGTGCTGCTGGTAAATTACTTGATAAAGTACCAGGTGGTTCATTGTCTACTCGTTTATGGTTGGCTCCACCAACTCGTATGGACGAGCACCAATTGATGGAAGAAGGTTTCTATAACATTTATGGTAAAGCTGGCGCTCGTACTGAAATGCCAGGTTGTTCATTATGTATGGGTAACCAAGCACGTGTAGCTCCGAACACGACTTGTGTATCTACATCTACTCGTAACTTCCCGAACCGTTTAGGTCAAGGCGCTAATGTTTACTTAGCTTCTGCTGAACTTGCATCTGTTGCTGCTGTACTTGGTAAATTACCAACTCCAGAAGAATATCAACAATATGCAGCTCAAATTGACAGCATGTCTGCTGACATCTATCAATACTTGAACTTCGACAAGATGGGCGAGTATACAGATGCTGCTAAAGACATCGATACCAAGAAAATTGCTGCTGCTCAATTGTCTTAATTTATTGAAAATTAAGCAATAATTGGTATAAGATGAGGGCTGAGTAATCAGCCCTTATTTTTATGAAAAATTATTACGAAGAAAGATTTGAAAGTTTATTTTTAAAATATGGCTCTGAAATTGCAAAAGAAAAAATTGTTAAAGATCTTTTGTATAAAAGTTCACAGCCTAAGACTGGGTCTTATAAAAATAAGTTTGATATGTTTTGGCAATCAAATTTTATTGATTTACTTACCACTGATGATGTCAAAAAAGAAAACTACATTCTCGCTTTAAGTCAATTTATTCGTTATACAATTACAGATGAAAAAATCTGCATTAATTTTTTAAATTGTGATGTTCAGAGTTTTATTTTAGCTGTACGGTACTCTGGGATAATTCTTAGTGCTGAACATTACTCATGGCAAATTTTAAAAGAAATTGATGGTGAGTTAAAGATAGATCTTTTTTCTAATTTTTTAAAAACGGTTAAAAAACTTCAGCAAGAATATAAATATAGAATAGAAGACTACGATGATATAAATAAAAAATTAGATATTGGTCATGTCACAGCGATGATTTTTAGTAGCCTATATGCTTATGAATATTTAGTACCTATAAAAGACTATTTTGAATATTTGCCATATCAGCATGATTTAAATGAAAGGAATTCAGCTGAAACAGTCTGGAAGGCATTTGATGAAATTATAAAAACTTCCAAAAAAAATACTAAAATGCTTACTTATAAATCATTAGCCTTAGCATTGAAATTTAAAATGATGCCATTCCTTGTAGGTGAAGGTATGAATCTTGAGCTACAAGAGCATTATGAATGGTTTAAAAAGCTTGTTGCGATAAAAGTAGAAATTATCAATTATAAAAGGAATGTATTAGAGGCATTTTGCTTTAACTCACAAGTAAATTATAAACTGAAAGATCAAGATTTGATTTATACAAATCCTAAAGAAAAAAATGAACACTGGAATGAAAAAAGTGCATTATTGATGAATTATTGGTTAATAGTTGGGAGTCAAAAATTATTTAATTCCGATTATATTTATAGAATTTTACCCACGGGTGATAATTTAGAGGCAAATGCAATTGCTTTGTCTAAAGCTTATGGTGTGAAAGAAAAATTAAAACAAGTTTATGGAATTGAGTATTTAAAAATTGATAATGTACATTTAGATTTATTTGATGTGATGATGACGCTTTCATTATCACAAGCACATTATTTAAAAGATCATATACACAAATTCGAACAGTTTTTAAGTGATTCAAATTTTAATTTAGAAGCGCTTAGTAAACTTATGATGCATGGTTTTATAATAGGTGAAAATCGTATGCCAATGACATTTGCTTTAGAGAATGATAAATCTAAAAAAATGTCGTCTTGGATTACAGAAGGTAGTAATAATCAAAAAATCAAACAAATGAAGAAAATTCTAAAGTTTTGGAGTTTTGATTTATATGATGAAAATGATCAATCAACTTATATGCAAAAGCCATTTTATCGAATCGATGATTTTATTTTTCAATTTCCGTGGCTTACTGCATTCCAGAATTTAAATACTGCCATGATTAATTATGTGCGTAAATTACATAAGAACCGTCTTGAGTTAAAAAGTGAAACTGATCAAATTGAGCTTAATTTGGCTGAAAAAATGCAGAAGATAGGTTTTAAGGTATTTAGTCAGTATAAGCCGTTAGACAGCAATGCAGGTGAGATTGATTTGGTTGCAATTTATGAGAATCATGTGATTGTAGCAGAAGTGAAATCTACATATATAAGAAGTAGTATTCAAGAAATTTATGAATATAAAAATTTCGTTTTGAATAAAGCAAGTTATCAATTAGATAATAAAGTTGAATATATAAAAAGACACTTTCTAAGTAAGCATTTTGAAGACATTAATGATGTAATTATTCACTCTTGGATTATAGATACAACCTTAGAGTTCGATCATGAATATTTTGGTGATCATTTAAAAGTATCTTTAGATGAAGTCATCATTACATCAAATTGTGAATCTGAATTTATGCAAAAACTTGTTGATGAGCAATTTGATATTGAAAAAGATGAAGTTAAAACTGATCCTATCCAATTTTTAGAATCAATTGAAAAAAATACTTTTTGGTCAAAGCAATTAGATAACTATGATCATTACATGGAAAAGATGCTGAGTAAACTTGCGTCTTGATTGAAGATTAGGATTGTTCTTGGTTAAGCTTTACAGCACTTTCGATAAATTGTTTAATCATGACCTGATTGAGTGTTTTAAAAGTTGATGTAAGCACATGCCAAAACAATCCCGATTCCTCTGCATTGGTGGTTTCTTAAATGGAACTCAGGTTAAAGACCAAGGTGATAGCTTTGTTTGTACCGAAAATGGTAAACAAGTGACTTACTTTAAGAAAGAGATTTTCAATCAAGATGCGTGGGATCATGATTACTATGTTTGTGAAACGACTACAGACCAACAAGCTCGAAACTGGGTGTATGATATTGAGTCAAATTGATTTCAATCGCTCTAAATAAACAGCGCACAAAATTTATAAATCAAACTCTTAAATAGCAGGCATTAAAAAGCCCCATGGTTAAGTGCTATCCAAAATTGATGAATTATAAGTAGTTTTCTAAAAAATAATTAATAAATAATTATAAAACAGTTAATTACGATAAAATATTTAGTTTTAAATCCTTAGATTATTACCCTTAAAAGTTCTTTTAATTGAACATATTGGACGTTTTTGACAAAAAATAAGTTAATATGAAACATTATTTACGCCAAGATTACGCCAAAAATGAAACTACCAAAAGCAAGAAAGCGTGGGGGATCATACCGTATTGAGTTAATGTTTAATGGTAAACGCATCAGTGCTACACGCGATACTGAAAAGGAGTGTGAGCAATGGGCTATGCTTAAACTTCTAGAATTAAAGACTGAGCAAAATAAGAATCAGAGCGAAGTTAAGCAACACTACCCATTTTCTGCACTACTGCATAAATACTATGAAGAGATAGGCAGGCATAAGAAATCCAGCAGAACTATTAGAATATCAATCAAGCAGTTTATTGACAGCTATCCGGTTATTTCGCAAATGTCTGTTCACGATATTACACCTCAGATATTGACGGACTGGCGCAACTCAAGATTAAAAAGTGTCAGTAGTGGTACTGTACTCCGTGACATATCTTTATTCTCAGCTATTTTCACCTATGCACAGAAAGAACTTTTTCTAATTGAAAGTAATCCGTTTTCTATGGTGAGCAAACCATCCCAGCCAAAATCAAGAAATCGACGTATAAGTGATGCTGAAATTGATCTGGTACTAAAAGCCCATAATTATGAGCGAGGACAAGTACCAACAGAGATACAGCATTTTATAGCCTGGGCTTTCCTTTTTGCGATTGAGACAACAATGCGACAAGGGGAGATACTTTCTATTAAAAGGTCGAATATCCATAAAGACTATATTCACTTGCCTGATACCAAGAATGGTCACTCACGTGATGTACCATTAATGGATAGCGCAAAAGAACTATTAAAACTAATACCTGATAACGGATCTAATAATTTACTTGAGATAAGCAGTAGCACTTTTCAGAATACGTTCAGCAAGAGGGTAAAGAAAGCAAATATCAAAGAATTGCATTTTCATGATACCCGGCATGAAGGAATTACAAGACTGGTTAAATTAAGAAAGGTACCAATTGAGATTCTAATGAAAATTACTGGTCATAAGACTGCAGGGATTTTGATCAATACTTATTATAATCCTACAGCAAGCGAAATAAGTGAAATGCTGAACGGGTCTAATTGACCCGTTTTGCTCCGCGTTTATTTTTTTGAGGCTTTGATAAAATCATCATAGCTGTCTTGGTTTCGTAAAGATGCTTGCCATCAGTACCTTGATTGTAGCCCTCAAGCTTTTTAATGATAGTTGTTTTGGTGAAACCGTATTTTTCAACTAGCCAAGACACCGGAACCAAAGCCGGCAATTCTTCCATCTTAAGTTGAACAATTTTCCCACCAAAGATGTTTTGGCCAAGATAAAGCTGAGGCTCTATATCAGCCTCAACCGTAATAGTGTACTTAAGAGCTCCCATCACGCCACCTTTTCTAAATTCACATCTAACGGACTAACCAGGTGAACCTGGTATTCCTCATAAAGCACCTGGCAATTTCGATTACCAGTTAAGTCTTTTGCAACCAGCACATAATCCAGTTTTGTGCCTTTGCCTTTAAAAGTTGCACCACCATCAGCAAGGTCTTTCTTTACGTAGCCCAATTTTTCGAGCCATAATTTAAAGCCAGCTACATGTTTGTTTTTGATACGGAAGATCATCGATACCCCCAACTATTCACAAAATCCTGAATACAATCTTCAATACCAAAAAGATTGATGTTCTTGTATGTCTTAACCCGGCCATTGTGCTGCACAAGCAGCACACGGGTGATGGATGAATATTGGTAGCTCATTAAGGCCCACCAATAGCCGCAGTAAACGGATCCAATTCAAGTCGACGTTTCTCAACCATTTCCATTAATCTTGGTTGAATTTCTTCATCACATGCCGACACATCAATTTCCAGTGCATCCAGCTCAGTTAGGTCTTCAGCCTTTTGAATACGAACTGCGAGTGAAGATTGGGCTTTAGGTGGATTAAGCTCGACCAGGCGTTTGTTGATTGCATCAATTAATGGTTTGCGCTGTTCTTCGGTCCATGACTTTGTATATTTGATCTGAGCATTTACTTCTGCTGGAGTAGTTGCTTTGGCCACTCGGTCAAGTAGATCAGCCAGTAATTCTTGATGAACAACATCTTCATCAACTTGAGCAGCCATTTCAGTAGAATCAGCACCGGATTGAATAAGTTTTTCAGCTTCTTCCTGCAGTCGCTTAAGTTCGTCAACGCTTAAATCGTTAGCTGGCTCAACCTTAGGTGTGTATTGCTCAGGATCAAGTTCAAGCAATTTGTCTTCAGTCAGCTTGCACAAGTGTTGTTGATCTTTTTGATCCAAGTGTCCATTTGCTAAAAATACGTGACGGAATGAAAGCACATCTTGAGTATTAGCAAACTGGGCAATCTGAGCTGTGAACTTCTCAACCAATTTCACCGCATCAGTTTCAACAAATTCTTCTGTCAAACTGTCTTCTGCAGCAGCTGGACCTTGCTCAGCAATCTGAATATCTGACTGGCTTTCAAATGTCTTTTTTTCTACATCATTTGATGTTGAATTTTGGTCATTTGCAGTTGGTGCTTCTAAGGATCCACCGCTTACAGTGATCAAAGCCAAGGCATGAGTGATAGCATGTTCTTTGATTAAGTGAACCTGGCCACGTTGCATTAAAGCTAAGTCAGATGTTGAGTTTTTCCACTTAAATGACTTGCTTAATTCTTCAGTCAAAATTGAAGGTACAAAGCACTGCACGCCTTTTGCTGGTGACTCTTTTACTGGCTCTGGAACCTGCATTTCACCAATGGTGAAGAACTTAATCGCAATACGGAATTCATATTCCGGGTTGATGTAAACAGTAGCAGGGAAATTGCGAATATCATCGAATTCACCAGCATTGATATGACGACATTCAATTTGTTGACCTGCGGCCAATGCTGCAAAAGCTTCTGTACCATTTAAAATATTCATATTCTTATCCTTTTAATGCTTTAACCAAATACGGATCTAAGTCAGGTTGTTTTAATAGCCAAACAACATAATCAGAAGGGAGGTCTTTAATCGCTAAACCCTTGTGTTTCCCAAAAGTGATTTTTGTTGGAATGCGAGCTTGTTCTGAAAAAAGAAATAAAGACTGCATATCCTTAATAGCCAATTTCTCAACAATTGCCTTAAGCACAACCCCGGTGAAATAAATGTCCCATTTAGCGTTATGTGCTTTGCGTAAATGAGTACGAGCCAAGGCTTTGTCTTCCATAATTAAGTAGTACAAAGCACTTAAAGTGTGAGACTCATCCGGCCAAACCATTCGAGATAGGGCAAGTGTGCAAATGGCTTTCACTTGAATAGATGAATCACATTTTTGAATTGCACGAATGTCATAATCAATGTTGTGGCCAATGATATAAGTCACGCCAGCTGGTAAACGAAACTCGTCATAGCTTGGGCAATCAACCAAATCAGATTCAATGATGTGGTGGACAGCCATGGCACCAAATGAAATAGGTTCTGGGCATGAGAAGTACTGATCAAAGTTATGGCTATGATCAACCTTCAAGACACCCTGCTCAAAAGAGCAAGGGGAATGTGAAATCTCGATTGGGTAACCATCAATCGTGTGCGTTTCTGTGTCTAAAATAATTGCACTCATGCGGTAATACCCTGTTTAGCTAAGTTGTCGATCTCTTGTTGAACGGATTGAAGTTGTGAGATATCAATTTGAAGCAGTGAATCAATACCCAGATGTTCACAAACAGTTTTGATATCAAGCCCACGTTCATCTATGAAGGCTTGTAGCTGATCACGCTGCCCATCTGAAATAGCCTGGAATTCGATTGGGTTTTCCCATTTACCGGTCTGCTTATTGAATTTGCAGCCGAGCTCTTTAGCCCGTAAAAGCAATGCCTGGCGCATTGATTCAGCATAGACATGTTTACTTTGAACAAGATCCTGTAATGAATTTGTCAGTTGATTAAGATCACCTGCATGTTCAACTTCATCACAGCTTTGCTTCCAGTTATCAAGGTCTTCCTGAGCTTTGACTGATGCTAGCTGCTCAGGTGTCATTGTGTTGATATGATCCTTCGCCTGTTTGATTAGGTCGGCTAGGAAGGTAGGGGTAGTTTTTAATTCTGGTACCCATACTTCACCAGTTTCACCACCCAAGCCACCTGCATTTTTTGCATGGTGAGTAGGGCACGGCTTGAAGCTAATCACACGAGCATTTTTACCTTCACCAGTAGTGACTGTAGTCAAATAACCCATGATGTCAGCAATACGGTAAAGCTCATTACGATTCTTACCACCCAGATCAGGGCGATAAATAACCTGATCACCACTTTGGTCTTCAGATGCGTGAGCAATGAAAACCACATCTTTTCCAGATGCGATAAAGCTATTCACGTATTGCTTGAAGATATTGTTTGCCAAACCTTGGGCTTTTAATTTGAGCGAACCATCTTTTTGCTTATTGGTATTGTTCAGCATAAGGTGGGTCTTAATGCTTTCTAGCATTGCGCCAACAGTATCGATCACAATGGTGTTGTACGGCTCAAGATCATTTGCAGTTAAGTTTGCAACATCTGTCCACTGATTAACTTGAACAACAGCACCGCGACGAAGCTCACCAGCACGGTGTGAACCCTTATCAAAGTCGAATGAAATCGCTTTATTACCAGTGAAGCCAATAGATGTTTTACCTAAGCCTGGATCAGCGTAAAGGTAGACGATAATTGCTTTGACCAATAAAGGCTGGTCAGCTGGAATAATATTTAAAGCCATGATAATTCCCCTTAAGCCCCAACCCAGCCCATGCGTTTTTTGTACGCACGACGTTCACGCAATGGAATATGTGAACTCTGCAAACCAATGGCCAAAGCCTTACGACGTTGAAAAGCACGTTCACGGTCAAAATTTTCACGAATCCATGGTTTAGAAACCAATTCTTCCAGGGTTACTTTCACAAGACCTTTAGCGGTTTCCTTGTAAATATCTTTGCCTTTCTCGACATAGATAGCGGCGAACTTAGTACCAAGGCGAAGACGCATGTTTCCTTGCTCATCAGTACCTAAATATTCAGCGAATTTCTTTTCAGGTTTGGTTTGAGCGTTCATGCTGCTTCTCCTTTTTCATGGATAGCTTTAGCTTCCGCATATTCACTGCCAAGAATTTCAACGGCATTTTTTATGATGATTGATGTATCAATGTAGATTGTGTCGTTATGCTTAAAAGCGCCAAACCCATTGAAAAACAGGTTGCCCCAATCAAAACCCAAAGACTTATAGATGCCGTATTTTTTAACTCGCGTTCCATTTGGAAAGTGCATGGCATGTAGTTCATCCCACTTAGCTCTTTCTGCCTTCCATTCTTCTTGCAGTTCTTTTTTAAGTGCACGTACACGTAAACTTGAAGTCTTAAATTGGCGATCTGGTTTGCACCAAATATCGCGATTGATTTCAGTGTTATTACGAAAAACAATGCCACCAAAATAGATATCAGACCCACCAGAAAGAATCACAGCATCAGCATTAAAAGCTTCCGCAAAAGCATCAGCGTTTTCTCTAAGGTTGGTACGATTGGTTGCGTACTCATCCCATGCAGTTAAAACGTCAGGATTATTAGTTTTAAAAAACATTACTTCACCTCCATCTGAAACTTAACCGCCTGCACTGTCTGGCGATCCACATCATCTGAACAGCTTTGAACAACAAAAGGTGTTGCCAAAATTGGCGAACTAAAAACCACTACTGCAATGGCGTCACGCATAAAAGCTTTGAACTTGTTCCAGCGATTCACCTTAGCAATTTGCTCACTAGAAGGCGGCTGCTGGTAAAGAATCCCTGTAGAGGGAATGTGGCCAAACTCTGGGGTTTGACTATGGGAAGGTGTTTGGTTCATACTTATCTCACTCACAGATAGGTTGTGGGTCTGGCCTCAGGTAGCTCGAACTACGCTGGGGCTTTTGTTTGTTCATGAGATAAAATATACCTGTGAGGTAAAATAAAGTAAATACCTGTAAGGTAAATATAGTAAAATTATTTTTACTCTTCAGGTGAAATAAGTTTTAATAGACAAAAGAAAACCCATCACAGGGATGGGTTTGGGGAATTAGTGCTACTTAGTTATTGCAGGTCTTGTCTTCGTATTAGACCTTGAGTAAAAAAATAACAGGGTAGTGTTTCAGAAATAAGAAACCCACCGAAGTTGGCGTGTGCGACCAAATACTATCCGTAGTATTATGGTGACGATAGGCTTGTTAAATGACAATATTATTTAGATATGCTTGATATGTGACCATACAAGCTATCTTTTCGTCTTATAAAAAATGATTAGTAATATGAGGATAACAATTAGAATTACCGCGATAACAACTCTTTCCATAATGGTCTCCCGAAAATCACATGCGAATCTTTCAGCACTGGATATTGTCTTTTTTCTTATAGTAGTCCAAAGCTATCTCTAAATCTGATAGCAATCTTACTTCAGTGTAGTCTTTTGCTGCCAGGTTAAGTAGGGCCGTAATGTAATTGGTTTTATATTCAGTAGGGTAGTCTTTACAAAGTATTTGAATTCTTTCCACTTGTGGCGTCTCAGCACTATCCAGCTTGTCCAGGTAGGTATTGATGATTGCATCTGACTTTTCAAATTGGGCTTTGACCACAGGATCGATTTTCTGAGAAGCAGTAGCTTCCTCTGGTTGCTTTTGGCAGCCGGTGATAGCTAAGGATAAGAGTAGGATAGTTAAATTTATTCTTTTCATGATGTTAATTTTGTTGTTGGAGCGCAAATTATAAGCAAGTTAAGGAAAACCCACAAAATTGAAATGTGAGTTTTTAAATCTAAACTCTCAAATTGATATGGTTCGAAACTCCTCTTGTAAGAATAACTGCTCATTACAGGCTTGTGTTAGATCTCTCATAGTGCTTGAAATAATTTTCATAACTGACGTTTCAAATCCTTCGTATTCTCGGGCAATCACCCCGTCCTTTCTTTCTCCATGGGCAATTTTATTTCGGATATTTTTTAATTTTATTAAATGACCTTCGACCTCTTTATCAAGTTGATATGGTAGACCTAATTTATAAAGATTTTTTTTAACTACAACTGGGCTTAAATTTGATTCCAAGTCTATACTTGTGGATTCAATATTAACTATACGTGATAAGATATTCGAAGAATTTTCAATAAATTGATTTTCACGAAAAAAACGATGCAATTTTGTATCATCGGGAGCATCGGTTCTAAAGAAATCACACTTAGCATTATCATCTCTTAGAGCTTTAAAGACATTTGTTAATGTTGCACTGATCAGATGTGTATTAGCTTTAGAGCATGGAATATTTTGATCATTTATAGTTTTGATATAATGGGTCAAAGCGAATTGAAAAAAACCTTCGAAATGAGCATATAGAAACACAACTAATGATCGGCGATAAATATCGCCTTGATCAATAGAAAGATTAGAACTTAAATTTTTAAGCATTTTTAGCTCATTGAGGCGCCACTCCCAATCTGTCTCAAGCTCTGTTCTAAAAGAATTAATGTCCATTACTTAAGAACTCATTAATTTTATTTGAAACAAATTTAACTCGAGCATTTAATGCATTTGGTGTATTTTTTCCTCCACCTGTTGTTAAGGTAACAAACTCAGAATCAAATTTGATTTTTTTAAAAAGGCCACTTAGTGTTTCACATTTTTCTGGAGTAGAGACATCCAAATAATCTAAATGGTCTTGTAAACCTAGAGTAAAAGATTCAAATTGATATACAATAAATTTCTTTTGTAAATCATTCCGCGCTGTATTTGTTCTACTAAAACTTTGTTCACCTAGCGTTTTTGCAAGAATCTCAAAGGTTTTTTCAAAATCGTTTCTTTGATTATCATAGTCAAATACTCTTGAATGATCAGGATCAGAAACTTGTTCCATATATTCTGTCATAAAGTCTCTAATATCATGTTTAAATGAATCGATATTATTTTTAAAGGTAAAGAAACGTAAAACTAATTCTTGTTCATAAGCTCCTAGAAATTGTTCTTCACTTAAGTTTTCTACTGTTTTTCTATAGTTCTCACTTTTAGATAACTCAATAATAAAATCATTAAATTTATTATCTAAAAGACGAATGGTGCAATTTCTCATTTGCTGATCTGTAAGGAGAGTACCACCAGTATTTAAACGTTTAAACATATGATATTTAAACTTTTGGTTACTTGATTTCCTTACTACTTCCACCCGCACAAAACTTCTTTTTAATTTTATTTGAAGGGCAGTACCTAAGTCATCATAGGTTTTTCCATTTAACGTCTCAACAATATCACAATCAGTGAGTTCTAGTTTTTCACCTCTACTGATGCAAATAGGCTCTTCAGGAGCATGCAGCTCTCCACGAAAATGAAGATAAGAAGATAATCTTTGTAAACCATCAATTAAAAGCTTTTTATTATCTTCGATTTCGACAACATAAATTGGAGGTACAGGCATTTCCAGCAATAGCGATTCAATGAATCTTGATTGAGCACCTGATGACCAACGGAAGACACGTTGATAATCTGGAGAAATATCTAATTCACCACTAACCACCATGTCTAGCAATTCATTGAATGAGATATCTAAACTTTGAGTATGAACATTCTTAAGATTTTCATCAATTTCATTAATTAATGTAGGAACAGTATTGTCATTCATTAATGTTTACCATTGTTTTTAAAAATTAGAACGGATTCAAATATGTCTTTCTTTGAAATATATTTATTTGATTTAGTATTTATTGATGACATATTAACTTTTGCTGAAAAATGTGTATCTTTAACTAAAACTAATCCATGCTGTTGAGACATTTCAATGACTGTCTGTGCTAGATCATTTTCAATTTCTTTATAAAATGAATTTTGAACTACAGGGATGAAAACTCCCCCATGTTTTAATACACGAGAAATTTGACCTATAGATTTATAAAGATCATTAAAATATTGCAAATGATTTTTATAATAATAACTAGATGAAGCAACTGATGGGTGGTTTTTTACTTTATCTAAGAAGGAATTACAGTTATTTCCCCAGATTGAATTTGCTTCTACAACTTCTTTTTTTATTGTCGATGTGCCAATAAGATTATCTCTTAGGCTTCTTATATTCGACACTCTTATTGTCGCAATTTCTATAGAAGTAGCTACAGCATAGTCAATACGAGTACAGTATGGAGGGGAGGTAAGAACGATATCAACACTTTCACTATCTTGAAGTAGTGAAGTTGAATTATCAATTTGTAAATTAATGCACGCATCTTTCGGAATTAAGTGCTGGTGAAATGAATGAGCATTAATCGTATTGTGTAAAATCTGAAAGAATGTATTTACAATTTCATTTTTGCTTAATGTAATTTTTTCATCATTTGATTTTGGTTTTTTTATCCATGTAGGATTTGATGGAATAAAAGATTTTAATAGAGTTTTAATAGTCTTAAATAAAATTACATAAATAAAAGCTCCAGTCGTGCTTAATTTATTGATTGCTGATTTTTCAGTAAGGTCAGAATAATGATTAAAGTCAATAAAATTCTTATTAATGGTATTTTCAATTTTTCTTAGTAAAATTGTACTTTCTTCTGTAAACCAAACACTTAATGGATCATTTTCTAGAAATAATCGAGTTTTATTGCTGAAAGCATTATGAATAATTGTTTGACAAATAGCCTCAAGGCTTCCTAAATCTAGGCTATTTATAAGTCTTGCTTTTGCAACGATAAGCATTACAGGATTAAGGTCACTACCAATCGCATTATGCCCTAATTTATAGGCTGAAAAAGTTGTTGTCCCACTACCGTTCCATGGATCAAAAACAGTCAAGCCGGTATTTTTAGGAGATAACTGATTTAAAAGATTAATAGTAAAGTTTTCTGAGAAACCTGCGTAATAAGAAAATAAAGCCGAATCAGACTGCAGTCCTTTCTTTGACGACTTCAATTTGGGATTTAAGATGTCGAGAGAATGCAAGTCAAAATTCATCCAATATTACCAGTACAATTGCCTTACCATAATTTACTATATTATAGCTTAAACACCCCATACGCCCCAACAACCCTACCGATCCAATTTCTATTTAACTAAATAAAAAGCTGAATACGCTTAAACTTTTTATTCGCTTCTATTTCAGTTTTATAAAATTTATCTTTATCATCGGAATCTATAAATTTAGTAAACGTACTTGATTCAAGAATGCGATAAAGAAACCTTTCACCGGTCTTAAGCACTACTGTCAACAGGTAGTGCTGATAAAGCACATGGCTGATCTTGCGGGAATTTATTTCAATTTTTTGCATTGAGTTTATTAGTCATTCCCTCGGTTTTTAATCAACTATCTTCTGCCCAAGCTTTCCTTCTTTACACAGCTGGACGATCTGCTCATTAGTCAACACTGGCACGAAGTGAAGATCACCAATCTCTTCAGCAAGAATTTTGACTTCATCAGCATCCAACACTAGTGACTGGTTGGACTCTGCTGCCTCATTAATTCGGTCGACGATTTGATTCATTATTTGTTTTGGATGCATATCAATCCTTTAGGTAATCAAGGCTTAACCAAAGCCAACTCTAAGCGTCCAACAAAGTTGATTTCATTAAGCTGATCATTATTAATAAATTCATCCGGATATCGCTTTTTATCCGGATTATCGCTAGTTAATTTCACAGTATTCGAACCATAGCTGACAAAAATACGTTTCATCCTTAATTCATGATTATGTGTAAATACATACACATTTCCGTTTTTTAAAGCATTTGGATCTTTATCTGAAATATCCACAAATAACGGACTTTCCGGAGCAACAGTAGGGTACATGCTGTATTCAGCAGAATAGATTATTCGCAAGTTTTCTGGTTTGGTTTGTATGCCCATAATTTTTAAGATGTATGGATCTATGTCGAGATACTCACTCACATCTTCTAAAAAATTTTCTATGCCAGCGCCGCATGAAGCCTTGATGTCTTTATAAATAGGAATTCTTACATTGGTTGGCTTTCTTTCACCACTTCTAAACTCGATAGGTGAAATCTTAATTCCACCTTTATTCGAAGCATCACCTGAAGGTATAGACACAGCATTCGCCTGATCCAAAAAACCTTTTGGTTTACCAAAAGCTTCTTCTATCTTATTGGCTGTCTCATCACCAATATTTTTAGTTGGGTTCTTCCCGATATATTGACTGATCAAGTTATAAGAGAGACCGACCTTTTCAGCAAAATCAGTGCGGCTTAGTCCGGATTCACTCATTAAATCCCGAGCATTCTTAAGTCGTATTTCATGAATTTGCATCAAATCAGTCATGCTCATCCCCATTGTTAAATCCCTTATCAAATTTACCTGTTAGGTAGAAAAAATAAATACCCTGTCAGGTTGAATTAATTTTACCTTACAGGTATATTTAATATTAATTTACCTATTAGGTGTATTTTCATGAGAAACCTATACGAATACTGGAAATCCTTAAGTGAGAGTGAAAAAAATATTTTTTGCTCTCGCGTAGGAGTGTCTTACGGATACATGGAATCCCATTTGATTCATGGTCGTAAAAAACCCCGCATGGAAACCATTCAAGCAATTGTTGATGCCAGCAATAACAAGCTATCTCACAAAAAATTGTTTGATTTTTTCTTAAAGAAGGCGCCAGACGCCGCTTAACCCAATTATCCCTCGGTCAATGTTTTAAAGAAACGTGAACTTAACTATTGGATTCACATATGGAAATTTCAAAAGAAACAAAAACTGCACTGCACAAGATGATTCATCACTCTGAAGGTG